>CAXUNV010000004.1:1255-35793 GCA_964252355.1 uncultured Chthoniobacterales bacterium
AACTCGTCCGCTTGCAACGGCAGACCGGGCCCGACGACGATCTCGCCGGCGTTGTTCACCAGCACGTCGATGCGCCCGAGTTCGCCGGCAATCTCGCGCAACGCCTGGCCCGTGCGGTGGGCGTCCGTCAGGTCGCACGTGCGCGTCGCCACCTGCCGTCCCAAGGGGGCCAGGATCTGTCGTGCGTCCGCCAACTCCCCTTCGTCCCGGGCCAGCAGCGCCAAATCCGCCCCGCGCCGGCCACACTCCTCCGCCAACGCCAACCCTAACCCGCGCGAACCGCCGGTGATGACGACCTTTTTGCCTGCAAAAAACGACCGGGCGCGGTAGTGCCGGACCCCGAGCCAAAGCGCCCCCGCCAGCCCCAGGGCGCCAAGCGCGGTCTCTCGTGCGGATCTCTTCATGCCCAGACGTTCGGCTGCGACCGCCTGTCGGATTGGCGCGAGCCACGGACAGAGGGATCAGGTCCCACGCCCGGTGTGCCGGTTGCACCCGGCGCATTTCCCACCTACCCTCGGACCCACCGACCATGCAGGCCGCTTGCCTCGTTGCTCCGCGCGCGTTCGAAATCCAAGAGGTTCCCTTACCGGTGCTCGATCCTGGCGAAATTCGTTTCCGGGTTGACGTCTGCGGTTTGTGCGCCTCCAACCTCGGGCCCTGGCGCGGTGCGCCTTGGTTCCATTACCCTTTCGACCCGGGCGCACCCGGGCACGAAGCGACGGGCACCGTGGTGGAAGTGGGACCGGCCGTGGAAGGTTTTCGGCCCGGTGACCGCGTCGCTGCCTTGTCGACGCACGGTTTTGCGGAGTACGACCGGGTGCCGGCAACGGCGGCGGTCACCCTCCCGCCGGAAATCCAGGCGCAACCGTTCCTGGGTGAACCCCTCGCCTGCGCGGTGAACGCCGCCGAGCGCGCCGGCATCGTGCCGGGCCAATGGGTGGCGATCGTCGGCCTGGGGTTTTTCGGCCTGCTGCTGTTGCAGCTCGCCCAGGCGAACGGCGGGCGGGTGCTGGCTTTGAGTTCCCGGCCCGAAAGCTTGAAGATGGCGCGCAGCTTGGGTGCCGCGGAAAGCCTGGATTCCTCCGACGGGGAACGCGCGGCGGCCCTGGTGGCAGAGCTGACCGGTGGCGAGGGCTGCCCGGTGGCGATCGAGGCCGCCGGTTACCAATCGACGTTGGACTTGGCGTCACGCCTGGTCGCGGTGCGCGGTCGCTTGGTGATCGCCGGCTACCACCAAGACGGGCCAAGGTCGGTCAACCTGCAGGACTGGAACTGGCGCGGCCTGGACGTGATTAATGCCCACGAACGCGACCCGGCGCGTTACCTGGACGGCATGCGTCGGGCGATCGACCGCGTGTTGGATGGTTCCCTGCGCCCGGCAGGGCTCGTCACGCACCTCCTTCCGTTCGAGCGGTTGAACGAGGCTTTCACCCTGGCCGACCGCCGCCCGTCCGGCTTCATCAAAGCGGCCATCTTGGGAGCGGCTTAACCGGCCTCCCCTTCCCCGCGCTCGCCGGCAGCTCACCGGAGCCGGTTCTGTCACCGATGAACTTTGCCTTTTTCTTTCACTCGTTACGGTCCGATTGGAACAACGGCAACGCCCATTTCTACCGCGGCATCGTCTCCGAACTGCTCGCCACGGGTCACCGGGTGCGGGTCCATGAACCCGCCGACGGCTGGAGTCTCACCAACTTGGTTGCCGCTGAAGGAGAAGCCCCCCTGGAAGGCTTCCGCCTCGCCTACCCGGAACTGCGCAGCGAATCGTACGATGGTCTGAACGTGCCGGCGATGTGCGCGGGGGCCGACGCCGTCATCGTGCACGAATGGAATTCCCCGGAGCTGCTGGGTTCTATCGCGGAATTCGCGGCCGAGCACCCGGAGACGGCCTTCTTTTTCCACGACACGCACCATCGGGCGGTCTCTGATCCCACTTACTTTCAAAGGCTCGACTTGGGCGGCTTCGACGCGGTGCTGGCATATGGCCGTTCCTTGGCCCGCGCTTACGAAGGCAAGGTTCCCACGGTGCGCGTTTGGCATGAAGCGGCGGACGTTCGTCGCTTCCGACCCTTGCGGCCCACCGGCAAACGCCGTGGCGTGGTCTGGATCGGAAACTGGGGCGACGACGAACGGGCGGAAGAAATCAGCGAGTTCCTCATCGAGCCCGTCCGGCGTCTCGCCTGCGACGCTGCGGTCTACGGCGTCCGGTACCCGGACGAGGCTCGGAAGGCGTTGGCCGCAGCCGGCATCGTCTACGGCGGCTGGTTACCCAATTACCAAGCGCCGGAGGTCTTTGCGCGTCACCGTGCCACCGTCCACATCCCGCGCGGTCCCTACGTTCGCCAACTGCCCGGGATCCCCACGATTCGTCCGTTTGAAGCCTTGGCGTGCGGGATACCGTTGGTGTCGGCGCCGTGGACGGATGAGGAGGGGCTATTCACGCCTGGCAAGGATTTCTTGGTCGCCGCCGACGGGGAGGAAATGACGGCGAGCTTGGACGAACTGCTGCGCTCGGAAAGCTTGGCGGCCGGGTTGCGCGACCAGGGTTTGCGTACGATCCACGAACGACACACCTGCGCCCACCGCGTCCGTGAACTGCTGGCGTTCGCGACCGAAACGCTGGCCGCGAAGGCGTTCGGGGGCGCGGTGCCTGGCACACGCTTTGCCGACGAGGGAAGCTAGGCGCCCCCGGCCGGTGGGGCGTGTGCGGACGCCGCAATCGATCCAAAGTCGGCGGTGGCGCCCGCCCGGGTTTTGGGGCGGCTTCGCCGGAGTGGCCAGGGGAGTGCGGGCGTCCCGCCCGCCACCGGAGGTGCAGCCGTGACCCTACCCCGGCTGACCCGGGACTTTTTCATGACAAGCCGAGACCACCCTCCTATAGTCAGCCGAAAGAAGGCGGTCACGGTGCGTTTGTCCCGTGCTTGTCCTCCATGGACGTCCCAGAAGAGATCCAAGAAGTCTGCTCCGGTCTTGAGCACTTTCGTGTGCCGGCGGTCGTCATTGACGGCATCGACGACCGGTTGGTGACTTGGAACACCTCATTCGCGCGCGTGGTCGGACGTCCGGTCGAGCACCTGGGTACGTTGAGGGCCAGTGAGGTCCTGGTCGGGAACCCGGCACTGGTCGACCCTGGAACACCGGGATCGATGTTGCCGGCCAGTGCCTTGGATGGCGAAGGCCAGCTGTTGACCGGGCACGTGTTCTGGCGAAATGCCCGCTACCGGCTGTTCCTACTGGACGTTTCCGCCCATGATGCCGTCACAGACGAATACATGCGGGGGGTGCTGGTCGGCCAAGAGTGGACCCACGACCAGCTTAAACAAAGGTTTCACGACAGCGTCAGCCAGCAGGTGATGGCAGCTACTTTTGCCGTAGAAACGTTGCGCGGAAAACTTGAAGGCAACGCAGCGGCGAATGCAAGGGATGTGGATGCCATTTATGGTTTGCTCCAGTCCTTGTTCACCGAAATCCAATCGGCTTTAAACTCAGACCTGACCGGCCCCCCGCCCGCCAACGCGCCTCAAGCTCTCAACCGCCGCCTGACCTGATGCATTCCACCCCCACCACCGAGGCTTCCGGCACCGCGTCGGACGTGCAGAAAAAACAGATTCTTGTGGTCGACGACCATCCCATCTTTCGGCATGGCTTGGCCGACCTGATCCACAACCAGCCCGATTTGTTCGTCTGCGGTCACGCGGATTCGGCGCCCACCGCGCTTGACCAAATGCGGCGACTCAAACCCGACATGGCCATCTTGGACGTTTCGCTGCGGGGGACCAACGGCATCGAACTTGTCAAATTGATGAAGGCGGAGGAGCCGCGCCTGCCCATCTTGGTCTTATCCGTGCACGACGAGTCGTTGTACGCGCTACGCGCCCTGAAGGCCGGCGCGCTGGGGTACATCATGAAGGCCGAGGCCGGCCAGCACGTCATCGCGGGAATCCGGCGCGTGTTGGACGGCAAAATCTTTGTCAGTCCGAAGTTCAGCGAACAGCTGATTTTCAAAGCCATCCACTCGATCGAAACCGGCGATGGTTCCCCGGTGGACCAACTCTCCGACCGCGAGCTCGAAGTCTTGGAGTTCCTCGGCAAAGGCCACAATACCCGCTCCGTGGCAAAGCTGCTCAACCTGAGCGTCAAAACCATCGAAACGCACCGCGCTCACATCAAGGAAAAGCTTGGGTTCAAGGATGCGAGCGAGATGGTGCGGTTTGCCATCGACTGGGTGTCGCAACAAGAACCGTCCTAGGCCGAAGCGGCGTGGCAGATCCCTGGTCGCTTGTCGTCGGTCCACGGTTGAAGTTGCGCGCTGTCACAGGTTCAGCACCTTGAACCACGGCACTCCCCAAAAAAGAACAATGCCCGCAACCAAGGGGACGGCTGCGGGCATTGCTCGGAAGCGACTTTTGACCGTGCCTCAGATCTTTTCCTGCACCGCCGTCAGCTGATTCAACAGCTTCTTTTGCGCAAGCTGCAGCCGCGTCTTAACGGTGCCCAGGGCAATGCTTTTCTGGGACGCGATTTCACGCTGGCTCAGACCTTCGTAAAATGTCAGGTGCACCACCTCTTGCTGGGCCTCGGGCAACTGACGAATCAAGCCTTTCATCAAGTCCGCCAAGTCGATGTTCGTAAAAACCCGCGGAGCTGACCGCATGCGGTTGTGAAACTCCGCTTTCAAATGGGTCTCGAACTTATCCGTCGCCCGCCGGTAAGCCAGCTTGCGGCGCACGCGATCCAACGCGCGGCGACGGGCCAAGGTCACCAGAAATCCGTGCAGACCTTTTTCCGGCATGTAACGGTCCGCGTTCTTCCAGAGCTGCAGAAAGACGTCGTGAAGTACATCGTCTGCATCGGCCTCCTCGTGGAGGACGCTGAGAATGATGGTTCTGAGGGAGGACTCGTAGCGATGATAAATTGCGTCCATCGCATCGGTGTTGCCGTCCACCAACTCCTTCATCAACTCCGTGTCCGACTTGCCTGCGTCGCAAAGTTTGCTGTTCATGTTCTATAAGACCTTCGCTTGGTTGGTTGCCGTTCTGCGCGGCCACTCTATGCTCCGGGCCGACGCAGGCGAAATCGGGCGAGGCGCTGCTCCTGTCCTCGGGGTACTCCCTAAGGGACACCGGCGTCGCCCTGAGGGGGTGGCAGCTTTCGTAAGGGAAGCACCGTAGGCCCACCGACCGTCGTCCGATTGGACGCACGCGCTGAAGCGCTCCAAACATGCCGGGGAAACCCGCCGTACTCAGGCCGGCACCTTAGCCTTGACTCAGGCGCGCAGGATTATGTGCGATCAAGGCATTGGAGGCACAGGAACGTTCTCTAGCCACCGATCCGCTCCGAGAAATTTCTCAGGGTCGCGCCTGAGCGCGCTTTCAGGCTTCCTCCGACCACCGTCCGGCAAATGGTGCCTCGACGAAACACTCATGGCGGCTTCGCCGCTTTCTCACCTCAATTCTTTTGCCACCATGCTCAGGTACTCCCTTATCTTTCTGGTGATCGCGTTGATCGCCGGCGCCCTCGGTTTGAGCGGCATTGCCGGCACTTCTTCGCAGATCGCGTACATCCTGTTCGTCGTATTCTTAGTAATCTTCCTGCTCTCGTTCCTGTTTCGAGGCCGTCCACCCACGGCTTAAACCGTAAAGCACGGCGGAGCACCAGGTGACAACGATCACCCGTCCATCCGCCCGTTCACTTCCTGGCAAGGGCACGATCTCCTCAGAGGTGCACTTGGTGACGATCTGCCGGACGGACTGGCAGAGTTTTGCTTCCAGACCGACAACGCCTGCCGTTTTTTGTGACATTTCCCGTCCAAGCGCGGCATGATTGCGGCTGTTACCTTAAACGTCGGCAGCGGAAGCCAGAAGTTGTCGCTCTTCCAGCTCGATCGAGAGCTGGTTCAGGGACGTCAGGCCAGCGAGCCGGTCTGGGAAGCACGGGTCGACGCAACGGCTCCTGACTAACCGTCTGGAGAGCTGTTCATCACCATCCAGCGCGGGGGGCAGACGGAACGTTTGACGGTTTCGCGCCAGGCTTCCGTGGCCGACAAAGTCGTCGGCATCTTTGGTGCGCTCTGGTCAGGACCGCTGCCCGGCTTGGCTGGCCCGCACGAGGTTACGCTGGCGTCCCACCGGGTGGTCCATGGTGGCGAGGTTTACCGTGCGGCGGTAAAGATCGACGAAGGGGTAGAACGCGAGATCGAGCGCCTCGGCGCGTTTGCCCCACTGCACAATCCCCCTCAACTTTCCGCCATCCGCGCCGCTCGAGGCGTTTGCCCTGAGGCAACCCATGTTGCGGTGTTCGACACAGCCTTTCACCGGACGCTCGCACCTGAAGCGTTCACCTACGCGGGACCACGCGTGTGGCGGGATCAAGGCATCCGTCGTTTCGGTTTCCATGGGTCCAGCTTCCGCTACGCCGACCGGCGCGCGCGCGAGATGTTGGGCCGGGAGACGGACGGTGCCTTTCGCAACGTGGTCTGCCACCTCGGTGGTGGTTGCTCGTTGAGCGCCATCCGCGGCGGTGAATCGGTGGACACCACCATGGGTTTCACCCCACTCGACGGAATTTGCATGTGCACCCGCTCCGGCGGCGTCGATCCGGGAATCCTCATCTACCTGCTGCGCCAAGGTGCCTCAGCCGACGAGCTCGAACGCGTGTTAAACAAGGAGTCCGGCTTGGCCGGTCTATCTGGGTTGCCCGGCGACACGCGGGTGCTTTGTCCCGCCGCTGCGGAAGGCAACGCCGACGCACGCCTCGCCTTGGGCGTCTTCGTTCATCGGCTGCAACGCGGCATCGGGGCGATGATCGCGGCGTTGGGCGGCCTGGATGCGCTTACTTTCACCGACGTCATCGGCCAAACCGAACCTGACCTGCGAGCCCAAGCCTGTCGGCCGTTTACCAATTTTGGCTTGGCCTTGGATGCCCGCCGCAACGCCCGTGCGCGTGACGATGCGGTTGTCAGCGAGGAGGGGAGCCGGGTTGCCGTTTTGACCGTCCGGGCCCGCGAAGATTGGCAACTCGCCGTCGAGGCGTTCGAAGTCAACCAGCCTTAAGGGGTGCGACGAGCGCAGCGCGGCGCGGCGCAGCCCCAAAAAAAGGAAGCCGGGCCTTTCAGCCCGGCTTCCAAACGCCGTTTACAATGATCGTCGATCGACCGTTCAGGTACCTGAGGGCGGCGAGTTTGGTGTGACGATGAGGGACTTCGGCTGCTGTCGGTCCGCCAACAGGCGCGCGAAGTTCGCAAAAGCCACCACCACCAAGGCAGGCTTGATCAGTACCGCCAAAAGCCGGATGATCAGGCCCAAGAGCGAACGGATCGGCAGCACCTGCAGCAGGAAACCCGCCACCAAAGCTATCGCCAAATATTGGTTAGGTTGTTCGCGCACCCGCTCTTCCAAGTCGGACCAGTAGCGGCCCAACTGATCCTTTCCATTGGGCGATGGTGAGCTGGGGGTGTTGTCGGACCGGGTAGTTTCGAGAATGGACATGGTTGGTTGATTAAAAGATTCCTAGGAATTTTTCTTCTTTCCGGCCGGTCACCTCGGCGATTTTACTGGCCGCTTTACTGTTGGCCGCTTTGGTCAGCACGTCGCCAAGGGCTTCGCCCGATGAACGTAGGCCTTTTTCCAGCGGTCCGCGCAGGTCGTTCAGGGTGCGACCAGACTGGCCAACCCAGTCCTGCAGCTGATCCAAGACGTGGTCGGAGATGCTCTTACGCGACCTCTCTTCCTCTTTCCGGCCGACCACGTAGCCAATCAGGAAAAACGCGGCGGCGATGATGGCCACCGTCGTTAGCTGGGTCGCCCGACGCTGCTGGACCGGCCCGGTGTAAGCATCCTCCGTTTGGGTTCCGGTGTAGGCGCCGGTCGTAGAACCCGGCGTGCCGGAGGCTGGCTGATTTGCAAATGCAGACGTTTCCATAGACGAGTTTGGTTGGGGTTGCGCAACCCATCAACACCTGCGGCGCTTCGCGCCGCGGCGGCGGGTCGGCTCCCTATGAATGTTCGCAACGCTGGCGCGCATGGTCGTAAACACCGCACAATTCGCCCGGGAGCGGATCCGTGAACTCCCGTCCGAACGTCAGGATTTCCCGCCCTCCATACGACCGGCCTTTCTCGGATGGGCGATGAAGGGGTGAGGAGCTTGGCACTGCAAAGCAGGCGACCCGGGTCCATCTCCATGTGAGTGCATGGTCCGTTGGGCCCGGGTTTGTCTGTTTGACACTCTCCGCAGCGGGCGAAGCGCCGCCAGCCGGGTAAAGGTTGCGCGCGCGGACGTTGCCGGCACTTGGCGAGGGGGGTAAAGCCTTGGTCCTCCCACAGCTCAGGAAAACCCCTTGACGCGCCTGGGCGCGGCAGCCTCTTGGTGGGCATGATCACCGTTTTGGCATGCCGCCGAGGGACCGCGGCGCGCCACCTGCCCCTGCTCCCACGAACGGTCTGGGTCGGCCTTGGGTGCGTCACCGTCTGGCTAGGCGGCTTGGCTTCGGCCCAGGATGTGCAGAAACCTTTAAGGTTGGTCGTCGTCGACCAAGACGCGCGTGGTCCCGCGACCACCGATTCGCAGGCGCTCGCCGCGCTCCTCCAAGCTCCTGACGTCCGCGTTTTAGGGATTTGCGTGGTCACCGGCGACCAATGGCGCGATGCCGAAGTCCAGCATGCCCTGCGCCTGACCGAGATCATGGGGCGCAACGAGGTGCCGGTGCTGCCAGGCGCGGTCACTCCCCTGGTGCACACGGCGGCCGAATACGAGGCCAGCGAGGCGCTTTACGGCCAACAGGTCTACGCTGGCGCCTGGACCAAACGGCCTTTCCAGCCCGGAGGCCCCTCGCCCTACCGCGAACCTTCCGCGCCGCCGGAGATGCCCGAAGGTCCGCCAACGCGCGTCGGGAGCGACGAACCGGCGGCCGTTTTTCTGACCCGGCAGGTCCGAGCGCATCCTGGGGAGGTCACCGTCATCTGTCTGGGACCCATGACCAACCTCGCCCTGGCCGTGCGCCTGGATCCGGATTTCCCCGCGCTTGCCAAGGAATTGGTGTTCATGGGCGGCAGCTTCAACGTGCCGCCCGACACCTACTTTTCCGCCGAGTTCGTCCACAACCCGCGGCACGAGTTCAATCTCTGGTTCGACCCCGAAGCCGCCCGCATCGTGCTCCAGGCGCCCTGGCGCAAGATCACCTGCACCTCCGCCGATCTTTCCGTTAAAACCAAGTACACCCAGGCGTTGCTCGACCGAGTCACCAAGGTCCGCACGCCATTAACCGACTATTTACAAAGGTTTGCCGAACTAGATTTCCCCATGTGGGACGAGCTGGCCGCCGTTGCTTGGCTGGACCCGGCGGTCATCGTCCGACAGCACGACGTTTGCATGGACGTCGACTGCAGCCACGCGGCCGGTTACGGCAACACGCTCAGCTGGGCATTGGGCACCGCACCCGCCGGTGCCGGGCGCGTGACCGTGCAGGACGAGTTGGACCTTCCGCGGTTCGAAGCGGACTTCGTCGGACTCATGCAGCGACAGAAGGAATGACCGAGGCCGAGGGATGACAAAGGCCAAAGACCAAAGGCCAAAGGCCAAATCGGAAAGAAGGCCAGTAGGCCTGAACAACGCGGAATAGCTTGGTTTACGCCGGAGCTCGTGGCGGCGCGATCGGCAGAAACGTCACAGGCTGGCCGCTAGAAGTCTCGTTTTGGTCTTTGTGCTTTGGCCTTTGTCATCCCTTGGCCTTTGGCCTTCTTCATTCCTCTTCTTCCGTTTCCGAAATCCCGTCGCGGATCGCCTCGATCTCCGCGCGGGCACGCGGCTGGTAGGAGTCGTTGGGCGTCTGCTCCCAACCCGGCGCGCCATCAGCGCCGGTGATTAAGCTCCGGAACCCGCGCGTCCGCGTCACGGCGTCGTAGTCGTGGCAAGTGTCCGCGCTTTGGAAGAACAACGTCACCAGGTTTTCCGACCCGACGTTCACCAAGCGGTGGATGCAAAAGGGCGGCACGTAGACCACCTCGTGCGGATGGAGTTCCACGGCCGAGACTTCGCCTGCCAAACTTTCCATCATCACCACGCCCGCGCCCCGCTGGCCGTGCAGCGCCTCCGCCCGATCCGGCGGGAGGTGAAGATGTCCGCGCGTCATGTAGAACTCGAGACCGACCCGGCCTGGGTGCACCGTGCAGGTCCCAAAGATGAGGTCCCCCACCCCGCCACCTCCGCGGAACTCGCAAACCTCATACACGGTCTCGTTGCCGCAGGCCGCCAAGCGTCGCCGCCACGCGCGGCGATCGCTGAACACGTCGTCCAGGTCGCGCAACCGTTTTTCGTAAAGCCGGGTGCACCCCGTCATGGTGCCTTGGTCGGCGTTAACGTCGAAGGCAGCTGGTACCAGCCGTTCCATGGTGTCGTCAAGGGAGGCGCAAAATCACCGCAAGCGGCGGAACCTGCCCACCGCGCCGAACGGGAGCTCTAACCGGCGGGTCGTGACGGCGCCACAGGCACCGGGGCACCGACCAAGTTGCGGCCGAAGGCAACGTCCAGCACCCAATCCAGCAGGATGCGGATGCGTTGACCCATGTCTGGCATCTTCACCCAATAGATGGCCCGCCACATCGCCCAGGCAATGGGCCCCGAAAAGCGAAACCCAAACACCTGCGCCACCCCGCTCCGTTTACCGACCAGCGCCAGCTCGCCCAACGGGCGAAAGGTGAAAGGCCGCGTCGGCTGCCCGCGAAGGCTTGCGAGGATGTTCTCCGCCACGACCGTGCCTTGCCGCGTCGCATTTTGGGCGGTTGGGGCATAGGACCCGTGCCCGTCGGGTTGCGGCACCTCAGCGCAGTCGCCCATGGCCCAAATGCCGGGGTGACCAACCACTGCGCAGGTGGCGTCGACGACGACGCCGCCGTGCTTGCCCCGCTGGCACTCCAACGCTTGGATCGCCTCGATCGGTTTCACGCCACCGGCCCAAATCAGCAGGTAGGTCGGGATGCGTTCCCGCCCGTCCAGTTCCACGTATCCCTCGCCCGCCCCCGTCACTTTCGCACCAAGCATCACCTCCACCCCGCGCTCCACAAGTTTGCGTTGCGCATACCCCGCCAAGCGTTCGTCCAATTCCGGCAACAGCCGTTTACCTGGCGTGGCGAGCACGGTGCGCACCTCCTCGGGCCACAGGTTGGGGTGCTTGCGGAGTTCGTCGCGCAGGAGGTCGTTGAGGGCAGCCATCGTTTCGACGCCCGTGTAACCGCCTCCGCCGACCACCAGGGTCAGCAAAGCGCGACGCATGGCCGGGTCCGTTTCCTCGTCGGCCCGCTCCAGCAGGGAAAGAAGCCGGTTCCGCGCCTTGGAGGCATCTTGAAGACCCTTCATCGGCAGGGAAACCTCTGCTAGGCCCGGGATGTCCCGGTAATTGGTCTGCGACCCGAGCGCGATCACCAAGTGATCCGCCGTCTCCGTCCGTTCCGTCTCGGGCACCCCGCTCCCACGATCGCCGACCAGCAGCGTGACCCGTTTTTCTTTCAGGTCGATGGCTTTGACCCGGCCTTGCGCAAAGCGGATCCGCGACGGCAGATGCTCGGCGGGGCAGGCGATGTGGTCGGTGTCGAGTTCACCGCCGGCGGCTTCCGTCAACATCGGCGTGAACAGCAGGTAAGGGTCGCTGTCCACCAACACGATCTCGCCGTCCGCTGGATCCGGCAGGCCTTTGGCCAAGCCGAGCGCCACGTTCCGACCGGCAAACCCCGCGCCCAGAACGACGATCCGCCGACCGCGGCTCAACGTCGTGTTGAGGGTGCGCACCCGCTGGCGGCCGAGCGCCTCCCAACAGGCATACGCACCCAACGCACCCACGCCCCACCAAACCAAATCCGTTGTTTTCGACATGATTCCAAATGGTCTTTGACCTGTTTTGGTTCGCTCCTGGCCAGGCTGGGGGCCGGCGAGTTCGTGCAAAAAGGCCGCCAACGCCGGCACCGGCCTGACGCGCCGGTCAGGCGAAGCCGCACGACGCCCGGCGCTGCCCCAAGCGAAACGGTTGACAGCGATGCGAATACAAACCGGCATTCTCGTTCCGCTCGGTTATGGCAGATACGTGCGTTCCGACCGGGTCACCAGCGTGGTACCGATCGAGGAGGAACGCGGCCCAGGCCGACGCACGTTCGTCTTCGTCGAGGATCAGACCGAGCCGCTGGTGGCGTCGCGCGCGGAGGATTCTGTGATCCGCGACCTGGTGCGCGAACCGCGGGAGGTCACCCGCGGGGTGCAACAGCAGGAGATTCTGCGGGATTTGCTTGAGGATCTGCACACCGTCAACGAAACCGTTCGGCAGATCGTGCGCGACCAGAGCCGGCTCGATCTCAACATCATCGAACGGCGCATTCGGGCGGTGCTGGAGGAGCAGGAAGAGCGCAAGGCACCGCCCGAGCTTTTCCGCACGTGAGGCAACGTCCGTCGGCGATCAGCCGCCGCTCGCCCCGTCATCCAACAGACGAAACATCGGCAAACGGTCCAAGGCTCTAAAGCCTGCCCTCTGGTAGAAACGTTGGGCCTGCGTGTTCTTGCGCAGCACCTCAAAGGCCAACACCCGCGCGCCGAGCCCCCGCGCTTGCTCCGCCAATTCGGCGAGGGCGGTCGAACCCAAGCCACGGCCGCGCGCCTCTGGCACGAGGTAAAGGTCGGTCAGGGTCAACAGAGTGCCGCCAAACTCCACGTCAAACCCGAAAGTCGCGACGGCGTAGCCGAAATCGCGACCCTCCTTGGTGATGAACCAGACACGCCCGACCGCTGGGTCCGACAGCAACCGGTGCACCGCTGGCGCGGCTTTCGCTTCGTCGAAGTCCAACCCGTCGTGTTCGTAATAGCGCCGAATCCAGCGCAGGACGGCGTCCGCTTCCTCAGCATGGGCGACGCGCAAAACGTTTGCACTAGACACAGGCCAAAGATGCCACAGACCGTCGGCGACGCCCAGCCTGCCAATGGGCGGAATGGGACCGAGCGTAAAGGCGGTTCTGCCCGGTTACGGACGCCAAGGCCCGCCCGCAGCGCTGCGCGAGCCACCGGGAGGTCCGGCGTCCCCGAACCTGCGCAGGGAAGCGCTGCGGGCTGGGTTTTCGCGCCACCCGCCCGGTAAGCCTTTGGGGACCAACACCCGGCGATGGTAGGCACAAGGCGCCGGTGGCGCCAGCTTTGCGCTTGCGCAACACCGTTTTTCGCCTCAGGTGCGCCGTTTCCATCATGAAAATTTTGGTGACTGGCGGCGCCGGTTTCATCGGCTCTCACCTTGTGGAGAAGGCGCTGGCGGCCGGCCATGGCGTGTCCGTGATCGACGACTTCAACGATTTCTACAGCCCGGACATCAAGCAGCGCAACCTCCAACGCGTCGCTGGCGAAGTCGACGTGCACCGCGTCGACATCCGTGACGCCAACGCCGTCATGCGGGCGGTCCGCCAAGTCCAACCCGACACCATCGTGCACTTGGCGGCGCGCGCCGGTGTCCGACCTTCGGTGGCCAACCCCGGTCTTTACCTGGAAACCAACGTCAACGGCACCTTTCACCTGCTGGAAGCCGCCAAGGCATGCGGCGTCAGCCGGTTCATCTTTGCTTCTTCTTCGTCCGTCTACGGGGCGAGCGGGCAAAGCCCTTTCCGCGAAGACATGGCCCTTGTGCAAACGCTTAGCCCGTACGCCGCGACCAAACTGGCTGGCGAGCACCTCTGCTCCAATTACGCGTACCTCTACGGCTTGCGAGTGGTTTGTCTCCGCTTCTTCACCGTTTACGGCGCGCGGCAGCGCCCCGACCTAGCCATCCACAAATTCACCGACCTGATCCACCGTGGCCAACCGATCGAGGTTTACGGCGATGGCACGGCGCGCCGCGACTTCACCTACATCGATGACGTGATCGCCGGAGTCACGGCCTCCCTGGAGTACGCAGGCCCGAACTTCGACGTCTTTAACCTCGGCGAAAACGACACCGTCGAACTGCGGGAAGTGATCGTCCGAATCGAGAAGGCGCTCGGCCGCCCAGCGGTGCTCCGACACCTGCCGCCCGTGCCCGGGGACATGACCTTAACTTACGCCGACGTCTCTAAGGCGCGCGCGGCCCTCGGTTACCGACCGCGCACGCGCACCCCGGAAGGTATCCCGCGCTTCGTCGAGTGGTATTTGGAGAACGCCCGACGCTGACGGCCACGGCGGGGCTGCGCTGGCACCCGCGGAGTTGGCGCGTCAGGGTGTCATCGTGGTCAATCCCGCCATTGTCAGCGCCGAACTCCGGGCGCGCGTGCCGGTCAACGTGGGTCAAGTCCTCCGAAACGCCGCGGTGTTTAACTTTGCGCGACGCTGGGACCGCAAGGCGTTTATGGATTCCGACAACCTCCCGGCCGAAGTCGAAGCCTTTTTCCAACCCATAGAGGAGCGAGCGGTGCCCTACCTGTTGGTTGGAGGGGTGGCTCTTCTGGCCCACGTCCGCGGGAGAAACACGGAAGATCTTGACCTTGTCCTCTCCATGCCCGACCAACGTCGCCTCCCACCCGAGGTCACGATCGTTGACCGTGCCGGCTTCTTCGCCACCGGCCGGTTCCGGCAAAATCTCCGCATCGATTTCCTGGCCACCGAGGACCCGCTGTTTGCCTCGGTGACCCGCGATGATGCCGAGGAGCGCACGTTGGAGTTTTTGGAGGGCGGACGGCGGGTGCCTTGTGCTACGCCGGAGGGTTTGGTCTTGTTCAAACTCTATGCCCTACCGTTGCTTTATCGGCAGTGCCGATTCGAGCGCACGACGACGTACGAAAGCGACCTAGCCAAGCTGCTGGCGGCGTTCCCCCAGATGAACACGGACGGATTGCTGGCGGTGCTCGCCCGCCACGGGGTGTCGGCCAGTGACGGCGACGCGCTGCGCAAGTTGCTAATGGACGTGCGGCCGGGCCCGCCCCAGTGCCGATGGCGGGACTCGAACCCGCACGGGGCTCTCGCCCCAACGGATTTTAAGTCCGTAAATCGCCTCTGTAAATACCTCATTATAAGGCACAGGCCTTGACGTGTGTCAAAAAAGTGTCAAACTTGGGGACGGTGGGGAGGCAGAAAACGTCGTGGCCGCTGATTCGGAAGGTTCCCCGGGCGCGGGGGGTCGCGTACATGGTCGACTGCGGAATGGTGGGCGGGAAACGGCCCCGGTTTTTCTTCCCCACGCGCGCCCAGGCCGAGGGCAAGGCCGCGGCGCTGCGCGTCCAACGGGAGAACGAAGGGGCGCGGGGGCTTCAGTTCTCGGCTGCCGAACGGGCCGACGCCCGGGCGGCGCTGGACATCCTCGGCCCCCACCGGCTCACCTTGACGGAAGCGGCCCGCTTCTTCGTCGACCACGCGGGGGTTTTGCGGTCGGAGTTGACGGTCGAAAAGCTGATTGCGGACTTCCTTGAATCCAAGCGCGGGGACGGCAAGTCCAAGCGTTACCTGCAAGACCTCGACAGCCGGCTCCGCGCGTTTGCGGCGGCACCCGAGTTCGCGGGCAAATCGGTCGCCGGCATCACCGGGGAGCCGGTCGACGCGTGGCTCCGCGGGCTGGGACAGTCCCCGGTCAGCCGGAACAACTTCCGCCGGGTGCTCAACGTACTCTTCGCGTTCGCCGTGCGAAGGGGCGCCGCCCTCAAGAACCCGGTGAGCGACGTCCCCGTCGCGACCGTGAAGGTGGAAAAGCCGGCCATCCTGACCGCGGCCGAATCGGCGGCGCTGCTCCGGCACGCCCCGCCGGGGTTGCGCCCCGCCCTCGCCCTGGCGCTCTTCGCGGGGCTGCGGCCCGAAGCCGAGATTTTCCGGTTGGATTGGTCGGCCGTCAACCTCGGCGACCGGACCATCGACGTGAGCGATTCGAAGAACACGACCAGCCACCGGTTCGTGGACATCCCGGACAACCTGCGCGCCATCCTGACGCCCCTGGCCAAAAGCTCCGGCAAAGTCGCCCCGGAGCACTGGTCCTACTACCAGATGCTTCTGGCCGCCCGAAAGGCCGCCAAGCTCGGCGACTTCCCCGCCGACGTCCTTCGGCACACGTACGCGAGCATGCATTACGCCCTGCACAAATCGGCCGAGCGGACCGCGGAGCAGCTCGGGCACGGCTCGTCGACCCGGATGCTGCACCGGCACTACCGCAACCGGGTCAAGGAGGCGGAGGCGAGGACGTTCTGGTCGATCGGGCTCCAGGCGGAAAAAGCGGCGGCAGCCTGATTTTGCAACGTTGCAAAACGCCCCCGGCTCGGGTGGTCAGGATTCCTTGTCGGCGGCGCTTGACCCACAACGGTTGCGGCGCGCGGTCTGCCTTTGATCGGCTTGGTTCGCCCGGGCTTGTTTCAAGGAGGAAGTTAGTTCCCGAGGGCGCTGCTTGAAGTCACGCAACCGCACATCCGGAACCCGATTGCTTGCCGCTTCCAACCTATCAAACGCCTTATCGTCCAAAGGTTGGGACCTCGCGGCCGATTCACCACCAGTTCCACCAAAACCGCCTAACCGCCACATCAAATGGTGCTGATTTTATTAGGTTTCCTAACACGCTTTTGAACTCGTGTACATTTGTTCAGACATAGAGTGCATTTTCAATTGTCAAGCTTTTGCAAGGGTTGCAAAAATAGCGGTTAGAAACTTCATGCTTAGGTTTACTAACTAAATTTTGGTGTGGTAAATTCATCCGCGTTTCGTTGTTGTCCGTGCATACTATGTTAGTTTTATGCATGCCCATGAACGAATTGGTGAGTAAGCGCGAGTTGCTCCGCGAGCTGCCGTGGCTTTCGGAGGTCGGCTTCGACCGGCTGCGGCGCGCCCGCAGGATCCCGTTCCTCAAGATCGGACACCGGTCCTACGTCTATGACCGTCGGAAGGTGCTGGCGGCCCTGGAAAAGATGACGGTGCGGGAGGTGAACGCTTGAAGGCCAAGGCGGATCCCGAGCGCATGGGCTGCTTCTTCTGCGGCAGGCCGGCGCGCCCCAGCGTCCGCGTTCCCGGCGTGTCCTTGTGCCGCTGGCACTCGAACGCGGTGGAGGTCCCGGCGGGTCAGGCGTTGGTGGTGCGGGAAGCGTCCCGCTAGGAAGCTTTCGGAGCAATGGCCGCAACGGCTTTCGCGGAACGGGGGCGGGCGCCGGGGGAGTCCCCGGCGGCGTACCATCGCCTTCCGCCCCGGTTGCGCGAAGAGGTCGACGGTTTCCCCGCCGCCGAATGGCACGGGGCTTCGCTGCCGCTGGCGAACCGCCTCTGCAACTCCGGTTTCACCTTGGAGGAGGCGGACGCCCTTTTCGCGTACGTCTCTGCGCGCGACGGCGGCAGGCGCGACCGGCGCAAGCTCAACCGGAACGATTACGCAAAGCCCTGGCTCGAACGGAACGGCAGGCCGGCGACGGCGCCGTTCCCGGGGCGTCGGGCGTCGCGGTGGCCGGCCGTGGACCGCAGACGCCTGGACGCGCTGGACGCCGCTCGGCCGCCGCGGGGCGAGTCATTCCTCCGGTCGTTAAGCCCCGAGGATCCCGAGCGCCTCACGCCCGCCGAATTCGTGCGCCGGATGTACGCCCCGGGGGAATGGGTGTGCATGGGTCTCACCCAGTACAACTTCGGCACCCTCGAAGCGCGGCGGTGGCTTTCGGCCCCTGAATCATGGGCGCGGTGCGGGCTGGTCGTCCCGAACCCGATGCGGGCGCAATGGGGAACGACCGCGGACGGCAGGCCGTCGATGCACGCGAAGGCCAACTCGGCTTCGTGTTGGCGCTACCTGGTGTACGAGGGGGACGCGTACCCCACGGGGGAAGCCATCCCCTTGGACACCCAAGCCCGGGCCATCCTCGACATCGCGGAAGGGCTGCCCCTGATCGCCGTGACGCGCAGCGGGGGCAAGTCGCTTCACGCCTACTTCGCGGCGGCCGGGTACGCCCCCGACGTGCTTCGGGCGTGGCAGCGCCGCATGCGCGCGCTGGGGGCGGATCACCACCTCTTCGCCACCTCCCATTTCGCCCGACTTCCCGGCGGCCTGCGGGGCGGGAAGGTTCGGCAATCTCCGGTCTACTGGGCGCCGCACCGTATCCCGCCGTTCGGCGGATCGGGCGAGTCGTCGGCCGCCGAAGCCGGCATCGGCTGAAAAAAGACGGGCAGCCCCGGCAGAGGCTGCCCGCGACGGAAGGAATGGATGACGAGTGAAACCTAACAGAATTTCAGAATGCATCAAGCCCGCGGCCAAGCGTGGGAAGAAGGGGAAGTCTCGCCGGCAGACGGCCGGAACGGAGACGGCGGAGGCGCGGGAGCGCGCCCCCGGCGGGGCCGATGACGCCGTCCACTTCGCGGAGCGCGTGGGCGCCTTGCCGCCGGGCTACACGAACGACGGCAGCGGGGACGACGGGCCGCCGTTCGATCTTCCACCCGCCGCCTACGAACACCGACGCCAGACCTATTGGCGGCCGGACGCGCGGGGCATCTGGATCGAGGTTTCCGAGCACGCGTTGAAGGCGTACTTCCTGCCGCGGCTTCCCGAGCCGCGTCCGCGCGACGAAGCGGAGCAGGCCGAGGTCGAAAGGATGGGCAAGACCGGGAGGAAGGCTTGGCGCCGGGAACGCATCGCGGCCGAACTGGGGAACGCCATAACCCGCGTGCAGCACGAACGCGCGGTGGAGTACGCCGGTCCTTTGGCGGGATGGCGCGCCAGGGTCTACGAAGAGAACGGCATCCGGATCCTGGTCACCGACTCGCCAAAGCTCATCCAGCCGCAGCCCGGCGGGTGCCCGATGATCGACGCCATCCTTGATCGGATGCTCGGGCCGGAGCAACGCGCGCATTTCGAGGCTTGGCTGAAGGTGGGCATCGAGGCGGTGCGCGACAACCGGCGGCGCAACGGGCAGGTCGTCTGCTTCGTCGGGCCGCCGGACTCGGGGAAGAGCTTCCTGCAAGGACACGTCATCACGCCGCTGCTGGGCGGACGGGAGGAGGAGCCGGACCTTGTGCTCCAAAAGGAGACGTCGTTCAACCGCCACCTTTTCCGGGCCGAGCACCTCGCCTCCTCCGACCCTGGAAGCACGCCCGACGCGCGGTCCCGGCGGAGCTTGGCGGAAAACCTGAAGAAGCTCGCCGCCAACGAAACCCACTCGTGCCACGGCAAGGGCCGGGACGCCGTGCTCCTCTCGCCCCAATGGCGGACGACGATTTCGGTCAACGACCAGCGGGAAGACCTTTCGGTGCTGCCGCCGCTGGACCCCAGCCTTGAAGACAAGATCAATTTCTATTGGGTCACGCCGGGTCCGATGCCGATGCCGACGCAGACCGAGCAGGATTATCGGGCGTTCGCGGCAACCGTGGCCGACGAGCTTCCCGCCTACCTGCACCGGCTGCTCGCCGCGGAAATCCCGGAGGGGTTGAAGGGCGGCAGGTTCGGGGTCGTGGCGTACCGGCATCCGGAGGTGATGAGGGCGCTGGACGAGATTTCGCAGGAGCTCCAGTTGCTCGAAGCCGTCGACGCGCATTTCTGGGGCCAGGGCGGCGCGCCGGATTTGATCGTGCCGGACGACGACCCGAGACGGACGGGGCGGTGGAAGGGTTCGGCGACGGAACTCGAGTCCGAGCTTACCCGCCCCGGTGCGCCGGGCGCCGGGACCGTGAGGAAGCTCACGCAGGGCAGCGCCCAGAAAAGCGGGAACATGCTGAGCAATCTGAGCCGTCAACGGCCGGAGCGGGTCCGCAAGTTCAACCACGGCGGAACCCACGTCTACGAGGTCGACGCGCCGGAGGACTGGGTTGGGTGGATGGCCGCCCGAAGTCACGCTTTGAATGCCAATGGACCGCATCGGGGCCGATCCCTTCAGCGCAATGTGGGGGTTGTGGGTCCTAATTGATAGGATTAACGCGTGAAAAAAAGGCAGGTTAGGTTTTTTTCGTGCATAGATTCCGAAAACATACCCCCACAACCCCCACGTCGGAGGGGCACAAACGCGCAAGCGAACGCGGGCGCCGACAACGGCTTCACCTACGGTTCGAATCCACAAACCGCGCGACGTAGGACTAAATAATTGGTGCACAACTTCTCGAAATTTTGTAATCTTTTTAGATCCACCAAACCCGAAGATTAACAATTTGCGCACCGGTGGGGTTAAAAAGATGAAAAGCGACGATATGACAACTAAGTTTAAAGCCGGAGATGCAGCGGCGCGTACCCCTCCTGATCCACTGAACCACGGCACAAGTGAGGTGACGGCGAATATGCTTTCAATGCCGCTCAGCAATGAGGGTTTCCTGCTCGGGGTGGCGGCGCTCGTCGACGCCCTGTGGAGGCTGCGCGAGGAGCGGGACGGCTACCCTTTGTCCCTTGAAGCGCAACCGCAACAGGGAAAACCTTGCGATACCTTCCTTTCCCTTGTCGACTCCTTTGCGGATCTCGTGGTGCTTTCGGACGAACACGGACTGGGGAAGATTCCTTTTTGCGATCAGAATGGCTCCACCGCCGTCCTGATGTTGCGGTACGAGCGACTTTGCAAGCAGCTCGGTCGCGATCCGCAGAACCCCTTTCCTGAGATGGAACGGGCTGAAACGCCGACAACCGGCCCGACCTCCACAAACCCAACCGCGAAAAACGAACAGCTTGATCAGGATGCCCTCAACCTCGCTCCTCAAACGCTTCCAAAACGAAACGGCCGCAGAACCAACCGCGGGGCAAAGGCGAAAGGCTGATCGGATTGCCCGAAGCAATGGGGTTGCCACTGAAGCCTATCTCCTTTTGGTGACCGCAACGGTCGCGTTGGACGGCGCGGGCGTGGTGTGCGGACCATTGGAAAGACTCGAGCCCGGGTTGAGGCGCGAAGCCTACGGCCGCTTCGCCTACGCGTTCGAGGTGAAGCGGAAGGAGGTGACCTTGACCGCGCAGCCGTTGGACGGCGGGCAGCAAACGAAGATCGGGGAATGCGACGGCGGCGACCCGGAAGGGTGGAACGGGCTGCTGTCCTGCCTGGAGGAGCTTGAAGTTTCGTGATACGAACGGCCGCGCTGCAAAGAAATACCGCCTTCCGCGACGTTGGGACGCCACGCGCCTCCGGTGCTTCCCCCCCCCCCTTCGCGGGTCCTGTGCGGCCCGGTTTTGTGAACGGGTGCGGCGCGACGCCGGATTTCTTTTTGCAATTCGCCGAAAAAGTCCGCTTTAGTTTAACGCCACTGAGAGAACCACGGGTATAAACCTTTGCCAGTGAGAGACATACGCATCACCGCGACCGAATTGGCCGAACTCGTCGGGGTCTCCGTCCAGCAGATCGGGAATTACCGGCGCGACGGCCTGATCGCGTACGGTCCCGACCGCAGGTTTTCCTTGAAGACCGCGTTTCGTGCGCTGATTGCCCATTACCGGGGCAGGCGCACGGCCGGAACGGACGGGGAAGGCCGGTCGCTCAACGAGGCGAAGCTTCAGGCCGAAATCACCAAGATCTCCGCGCAGGCCGACCGCGAGATCATGCTCAACGAACGGATCGCGGGCAACCTCGCCTCCGTCTCCGAGATGAACGAGGTGGTGAGCGCGATGTCGGGGGCCCTTCGCAACAAGATGCTGGGGATCCCGTCGCGTCTGGCCGATACCATCGTCGGTCACGACGACCCCGCGAAGATCCGCGCCCTCCTCTCCGAGGCGATCCGGGACGCCCTCTCCGAATTCCACGCCCTCGATTGGGAGGAGGTGCGTTCACGCGACAAGGCCCTCCGGAATTTTGCAACGTTGCGAAAAGCGGCGGTCGACGAGGAGCGCATCGAAGAGGATACCGAACGGCCCCTGTCGGAGCTCCCCGACCTCCGATCCCTAGGACCCGCCGAATGAACGTCGGCGCGGAGCACGAAAGGGTCTGCCTCGCCCGCCCCCGAGAACCGGCTGGAGAAGGGCAGAGGCGGCTGCGCGTCGAGCGCGACCGGCTGGAGCAGGCCGTCTGCGCGGCCAACGGGGACCCGGACGCCCAGGGCCGGCTCTACAAGGAGCTGTTGGCCGTCCGGGCGGAGCTTCGGAAGCTTTGAGCCGCCGCCGTTGACGTTCCTGCCAGGGGGCAGGTCAGTTTCGTGGTCTCATGTACCCCGCCGGTGAGTGCTCGCGGGGTTTTTGCTTGCCTGGAATCCAGGCAAGCCGCAAGACGAAACCGCCGTTCGCTAGCTCCACGCGGCAATCAATTCATCCAAATACCCCGGGATTTTGACCGCCCCCGCAATTCGGGAAAGTTGGGCGCCCACTGCCGTCAGGTCGCGCTCTCCAAGGTAGATAAGGTGCGTGCCCTGCTGGGTCTTGGGTACAAAGGTCCGCTCCTCGCCGAAGTAGACGATCGTCGCTTCCCCGTTCGGAAAAGGCATGCCGTGCAGATTCTCCCAGACGCTGCCGGTGGTTTGAAGAAACCCGATCGTCATCAAACGTGCCATTTCTTCAGACGTCAGAACCCCCTGCTCCGGCGTGCCTCGTACCGAATTCGGCGCCAGTACCGGCCTTCCGTCCAAGGAAACGACGCGCGAGCAAAGCCGGGTGATGAGCTGCGCCTCTTCCTTCTCCAGGCTTTCCAAGAACGGGATGCACCGCTTTTGGAACGCACCGGGGCGGTTTGCTTCCCCCGCGAGGATCCGGGCGAACAGCGATTGCATTTCGTCGTCCGAGACGAGCCGGGCAGCGTCGTAGAATTCCAGGATCCAATCACGGTCGATGCGGTTCGGGTCGCTCGTCGGTTCCAACATCGGGGCCGTCTTGCCCATGATCGCCCCCACGCGGTGAAATTCCATGCGTTCCCGGGCGTTTGAGGCGATGAACGCGCGCAACTCGGTTATTTCTGCCTCAGTGGTCACCTCGCCCCGTCGGCGCACCCGCTCCGATCCCACGTCGACGTGGGCGTGAACGAGCTTGCCGAACGGGGCGGCGATGCCGAACACGCAATCGAACACCCGGGTGACGAGTTCTTTTGCCGCAGGCCCCAAATCGGTATTTGAGAGGAAGCTGATCAAAGAAAGCGAGGTGCCCCCGGGTGCTGAGGTTTTGTCGTCCGGCATGGGGCACCGAGGCTGCGCGTCGAGTGACCCGGCGGCAAGCTCAAATGACGCGGAGAACCAGTCGATTTGAACCAATGCTCTCCGACCTCTAGCGTCGCCGTTTGCCGCCTTCGGGCATTGGGGTTAGAAACCCGGGATGCGCCGCAACCGCCAAGTGAGAACCCGGGTCACCAAAGAGGACAAGCGGCTCCTGCAAGAATGGGTCCGGGAATCCGGGACCGGGAGCGAAGGCAACTTCCTGCGCCAAGCCATCCTGGCGCTGATCCAAGCTCGGGCCGCAGGCAAGCGGAGGCGGTACCCCTTCGAGTTCGTCTGCAAGGGGCAGGACGCCGACGCGCAGGCGCCGTCCGACTAATCCCGATTTGACGGCGTTTTTAGCGCCGTGTTGTCGGTTTTCTTCCTGGCGCCGTCCGGCGTCATGCCGAGCGCCTTGGCGACGAGGGTGGGGCTTAAGGCTTCGGTCGTGTTCGCCAAGAGCGCCTTGCTGATGAGTAGGGCGATCCGGTCACGTCCGACCATCTCGCGGACCAAGTCGAGCGTTCGCTCGTCCGCACAGGCCAACAGCCCTTCCAGCGGGGTCATTTCGCGGCTTCCTTGAAGGCGATCCGGTCGAGCTGGCAACCGACGGTGGTCCGGGGCTTGCGGAGCACGTCGGCGGCTTGGCTCGCGCTGACCTCCAGCGAGGTCCCGGACAGGACGCACTTGGCGATCATCAAGGCGAGCTGTTCTTCCGTGATGCTGTCCCGCGCGAGTTCCAGGGTGCGCGGGCTGGCGGTCGAGAGCAGGGCTTCGAGCGGGGTCATGCGAGGCGCGTCGGGGATCGGACGTTCCGGCGGTCGGTTCAGGCTTGGGATCCGGACGTGGCCAAACGGGGTTGCCGGAGATTCTAGGGAGTTTGGGGCGGGGGTCCTTCCTTCGCGTTCAGGCGAGCGCCCGCCCGAACCGGGAGCGCATCTGCGAGAGGCGGGTTTCCGCCTGGGCGGCGGTGAAGCCCGCCAGGACGACGAAGGTGGAGCGGCACCGGCGGCAGGTGAAGTAGAAGCCGCCCAGCCCGGGGCCGTCGGGCGAGCAGTCGTGGCGCGAGGCGAACGCGAAGGGATCGAAGGGCAGGTCCCAAAGTACGACAATGTAGTACTTAGGCTTTTGCGGGCCTTTGCAAAACCTTTGCCGACCCGGTACGCTCCGCGCCGGTGACGCTGGCGGAGAGGATCAAGGCGCTGCGGAAGGACCTCGGGCTGTCGGTGGAGGCCTTCGGCGAGCGGCACGGGGTTTTGAGACGGACCGTGGAGAGCTACGAGCAAGGCATCCGGCAACCGCGGGGGTTGGCGTTGAAGGCGATCCTTCGGGAGTGCGCCAAGCGGGGGATTGTGTAACCCCTGGGGCTTTCGACCTGGGCTTTTGTTCTGGGGTGGTTCCCTAGGAGAACCTCGCGGCAGTTTCAGGAGCCCTTCGGCCTGTCCCGTTTTTCGATTTGCTCACGCTTCGTCTCGGGAAGGCTGGCATAGAGGGATCGGACCGCCTTGGGTTGAGAGATCATGGCGTCCGCGATCAAGTTGAGGAGCCTGCAAAGCTGGGCGGCGGTGTCGGGGTCGTCGCGGAGGTCAACTTGTCCAGGGTGGACGGCTTCGTTGCCGATGACGCGCACGATGTCCAAGCTCATTTGGATCGTCGGGCTAAGCCCCTTTCTTACCAACGAGGCGATGTCGGCGTTGATGTTCTCGCCAATTTCACCCAGCTCTTTGCAAAGTTTCTGGACGCACAAGCGCAGGAGGGCGCATGCGCTCCGGGGGGAGCGAGCCATTACGCTTCTTGCCTCTTCGTAGTCCGTCTTGATGTCGTCCGGCAGGTCGGGATTCGGAAGGGGGGCCGGGCTGGTACTCGGATACACCATGAGTTCGTTGTTCCACAAGGATCGCTTGTTGCAGTGCGTACAAATGCAGACGTTCGCCCCAGAAACTTGGGTCCAGCCGGCACCTTGAATCCAAACATCAAACCAGTTCTGCGTCGAGTAAGCGTTGCAATGCGGGCAATGGAAGGCCGAGACTGCGAACCCGGGGGCCGTGAAGGGGTGCATAAAGGCGACGGTTGTTCGCCTAACTGCCTCAAACTCTTACAACGGTCAAACCTCGCGAAGTTTGGCTAGTTGATGAAACGCAAGGGTCTCTCCAACCTCCAAAAGGCGGCAACCGAACGCCACGCGCAGACCGCCCGGACGTTCACCGAGATTGCGCGAGAAGCCGGCGTAACCGTGAACCGGGTTTACGCATACCTGACCCGGCACCGCCCGGACCTCGCCTCCAGGATCCGCCGACGGCGAACGATCGCCGCAAGTTCGCGGGAACGGTTGGAGGATCTTGAGCGCGCGTTCCGGGCCGGCGAGTCCCGAAGCGGCGTGGCGCGGCGGTGGGGCGTGTCCCGGAACACCGTCTATCAGCTCCTCCCGGCGCACGCGCCCGCCCTGGCCAGAAGATGGCCCCGCGGCAAGCCGGCCCGCCCGGCGACCGAGGCGCGGCTGGCCAAGCTCGATGCGTTGGTTCCCTCCAAGACCACCAAGGCCGAGGCGCGGGAGGTGCTAGGGCTCTCACCCGCCCAATTCAGCCAGCTCCTCCGGCACCACCGGCCTAAGGTGGCGTTCCGGAAACCCGACCCCAAACCCGAGTTCAAGCCCCGGGACCCGAAGGGGCTCCGGAGGCTGCTGGCCCTGGTCGACGGGGAGAAAACTTCGCCGGAACTGGCCCTTGAATTGGGCTGGACGCGCAAGCGGGTCGCCTACCTCCTGAGCATCCACGCCCCCGGCCGCCTGAGGGTCACCCCGCGGCAGGCCCAAGCCGCCGCGAAGGCCAAGGAGCGTCGGGACCGGGAGCTTGCCGCCATGGAGGGGCTCGCCGCGGAAGGGGCGGCTTGGCAAGACGCCGCCCGCCGGGTGGGCATTTCCAAGAGCCGGGCCCGTCACCTCTCCCGGTTTCGGTCACGAGTGGGCGTCTAGGTCGGCAGGTCGCAACCTAAACCTGGCCAGCAACGATGCTGGGCACCCCTGCGCCGTCTGTACCGTACGCGTGTGTCCACGTGCCCTGGGGGTCTGGAAGGCCTGAGGCCAGCATTCGAGTCCTTAGATCGTCCAAACCCCTGCGAAGCATCGCCGAGATCCCGAGATCTTGCGGCCAGTCCGCAATCCAGCACGCCGAACGGTTACCCGGTTTCTGCACCGCAAACAAAGCGGATTCGGGGCCGCCTCGCAGCTTCGTGGCTGGATCAACGTACGCCAACGTAATCCGAGTCACCCGCCCCGGCGGGGCGGGAGAAACAAACACCGACTTCTGCCAAAGCCGCGGGTCCCGTTGCTGCGGTTGGATTCGAAGCTCTGAACGCAGGAAGTAAAGACAGAAAGGAATGGTGAGCCCAGGCGCGATAGGAGCGGGCATTGGCCATTTCCACGTGATTCCGTTGAAGCCCGGAGGCCAAAGTTCCGGGCGCGTTCGTCTCAACTCATCAACGAGGCGCAGGTGGCACTGACCGGACGCGTGCAGGCTGACCTTCTTGCCCATCAAGTCCGTGCAGATGATGTAAAGGTCGCCTTTCGGGCTGGCAACGCTCTTGAATTGGTTTGAAGTCCCGCCCTGTGGGTCACCGACGCAAAAGCGGACCTTCTGCCCGGTGAAGTATTGCGGCGTTGCGAGTGATTGATTACTCATGCGGGATTTCTGTCGATTGCATTCCTAAAAAGGAACGTCACCGGGTTGGCATTCTAAGCAAGCCCACCCGGATGGATCGCATCGTTCGGCTTCGCGGTGCCGACGGGGCACCGTCGCTCCACAAACCTTCGTGGCTCACCCGGGGAGGGCTAAATCTGCTCGTCCGGCCACGCGCCAAGCTCGCGCAGCCGGGTTGGCCGGTCCTTCAAACCCCCCGCATCCAAGCCGGTCAAGAACGGCTTCGGGATGACGTGAGCGATTTTCGCGGCGGCTTCGGGTTCTTCGATGCGCCGTTGCCGCGCTGAGATGCGTTCAGCGACGGGCGAAACGATGAACCGACCTTACGTTCGTAGAGGCTTTGCTGCCCGGATCGGGGACGCCGGGCAGCTTGATTTTCGCAACGACGGCACGAAAACTTCTCATGATCCACCGCACGGGACGTCGGTTCTCTCCCGATCGGCGCGGCCTTTCCCCCGAACCAATGTTCGCCATCCCCTAAGACGCTCGCCCGAACATTTTCCTTGGATGCGCAGGCTCCGGCGCAGCGGAGGATGGAGCGGTGCCATATCCATCCTTCGAGAAGATGGATGGATTGACGGAGAAGCGGTAACCGAGGCAAGAACCGGGTTTATGAGTGACCCGAGGATCGTGTTTGAAGAGGATTACACCGCGGCGCTCGGCCGCGCGGTGTATGTATTCGCCGTTTACGAATGGGTGATCGTCTGGACAGGCGAGCGCCTTCAACCCGGTTTTCGCAGTAGTTGCGGCGGTGCGAAGCCGAAAACGTCACGGCAGATCGCGTGCGCGTTCAAAAAGCTCCTTGAAAATCCGTACCCGGACCGAACGGCTAAAGACCTTTTCGACCTCTCCGAGTTGCACGCGCGGTTTGATGCGTCGGCTGAGGAACGCAACCGCCTGGTCCACGCCCGACCGGGCACAGGGCCGAGCGGGGAGCAGATGCTCTTCTACAAAGACAAAGGCGTGTCAAAAGACTGGCCGCTTCCAGAGGTGGAGGAAGCGCACCGCCGGTTCGATTGGGAAGCTTGCGAAGCGAACGCCCTCTATTACCGGCTTTGGCCGTCGCAGGGGTGAACGACCTTTCCGGCTGCGGATTGCTTGGAAGCGCGGGCGCGGGCGGCCATGACACCGCGGGCGGCGCCCGAGGCGTTGTGGCCAGCCGAGGGGATGTCTTGGCCTTTCCCCGGACTGCTTGCGTGTGAAGCAAGCGCGCGGGATCGTCCTTGGGAAATGACATTCCACCTACGGGGTGAGGCTTGCGATTTAGAGGACTTGGCGCAGGAATACCCGGAAGGCGACGTTCGGGTGTGGGCGCATCCTGAGGGGTTTTATTGCCTGGATGCACCGATAAACCCGGAGTTGCCGTCCGACCAGGCGCTTCACGCAGCGGCAGGCACGCTCGCCGAGATGAACGCCTTCATGCAGATCCGGAATGCAGGTTACTGCTTCGTGGAAGCCCGAGGGATCGTGAAGGTCCACGCGATGAGCGGCGCGCGCACTACCCTTGTGCCGTCGGCGGCTACCGGATCGGTCCGCATCGTCGGCACGGCGGAGATGATGGGGTTCAGCGCAAGTGGCGAGGTGATTCTGCCAACGTCTGCACCCGCCATGGGCAAAGCCGCCCTCCAATCTTCGGCCGACAACGAGCCTTTCCGTCGCGCCCTTTACCTTTTCGGCCAGGATCCCCGGACATGGAGCGGTCTCGCGCTCGTGCTGGAGGCCATCGCGGACGGCTTCGGGGGTCTCAAGAAGCTAGATAAAGCGCACCCGGATCTTGAGGAGAAACCGAGCGACATCCGCGCCGCTGCGAACAGTCACCCGGCCACGCGCCACGAGAGCCGGCACTCCGCGGGCCGGAAAGATGGCGTTCTAGAACCAGCCCTTTCGTTCGACGAGGCTCGGAAGACGATCCGCAAGCTTTGGGGAGATTGGGCGATTGACCTGCTAAAACACTTCCCGCCGTGAAAGACCGGTGAAGCATTTGCCCGGTCAGAAAAAATGATGCGCCGCGTGGGCTTGATCCGGTCCAGAACCGAACGCGAGCACGGGGACGGCCATCCACGCGCTCGAAACGGGTTGCGCGGTAACTCCGCCCTCTTACAAGTCAGATCCGGCCGGAGGTGAGGAAGGGCACATCCCCTTCAAAGGCGAACATGTGCGCCCAGTTCTCCGCCGTCGAGGGTGCACCGGCGCTTTTAAGGTGCGACCGCACCCCGGCAATCAGTTCGCGGAGCGTGTTGGAAAACCCCTGATCCTCGGGCCAATCCGCCACCCAACAAGCCCAGCGGTAGCCTGCATCCTGACGGGCCAACAACATCGACCGCCCTTCCCCTTTGACGTTCACCGTCTTGTCAATCAGCACCAGAGTCACGCGAGTGAGGAACCCCGGCGGGGCGGGGGAGACGAAAACCACGTCTTTCCAATCCTCGGCGTCGCGTTGTTCGGGTTGGATCACCATTTCCTCGGCCATGAAGTAAAACCGGAAAGCGAAGGTGACGCCGGGGAACGCCAGCACGGGCATCTTCCACCGAAGGGTGGTTGGATCGGTCCCCTTGGGGCAGAGGTCCGGGCGTCCCTCGACGATGAAGCGTTCGAACTTCCGGTGGCAGACGCCCGAGGCGTGCAGGCTGGTCTTCTGACCTTTGGCGTCCCCGCAGGTGATGTAAACGTCCCCCTTCCGGTTGGCGTTCGCGGTGAATCGGTTGGCGGTGCCCCCCGTGGGGTCCCCGCCGCTGAACCTGAACCGCCGCGAGGTGATCGGAAGGCGTTTGGCAACTTCGGCTTGCGCCTCGGGACTGTCGTCCCATACCGGCCTTGTCATGGCGTGTTTAAGTGTCAGAAAGTGTCAACTCCGACGGACATTCACGATGATTTTACGCACACGCACCGCCTTCCACGGTAGGGCTTCAACTGAGCGGCTTCGCATGCTTCCACCCGTCCAACTTTCACCGTAAACTCTTCACCGTCAACAATTTACTGTGATCCAAAAGTCCTGCCGATGGCGGGACTCGAACCCGCACGGGGCTTTCGCCCCAACGGATTTTAAGTCCGTTGCGTCTGCCATTCCGCCACATCGGCGACCGACCGAGCCGGCGGCGTAAGGAAACGCGGTTCAGGCCAGCCGGCAAGCCGGGAGTTCGGGCGTCCCTCGCACCACCGCCCTAACGCAGCCCAAACCGCTCCAGGCACTGCTGGAGACCCGTTCCCTGGTTGACGATGCTCATGTGGGTGAAGGCTTGCGGAAAGTTGCCCAACAGTTCGCCCGTTTCTGGATCAATCTCCTCGGAGAACAGGCCCAGGTCGTTCCCCAGCGTCAGCAGTTCCTCAAAGCGGGTTTGCGCCTTTCGCGTCTGCCCGGCGAGCGCAAGGCAACCCACCGTCCAAAACGCGCAGGCGACGAACGCGCCCTCCGTCCCGGGCAGGCCGTCGCTGCCCGGCCGGTAACGGCGCAACAACCTCTTCTCCGGTCCGGCGCCCAACTCGTGCGTCACCGTGGCCAGCGTGGCTTGCACGCGCGGGTCGGCGGCCTCCAGCGCGCCGAAGAGGACGGGGCGCAACACGGCGGCGTCCAGCTCATCCGAGCCGTACGCCTGGGTGTAGGCGTTGCGGCGCGCGTTCCAACCCTTCGCCAGGTAATCCGTCCGGATCGCGTCGCGTTCCCGCGCCCAGGGCGCCGCCTCTCCTTCCAGGCCCAGCCGAGGGGCCAAGCCGACCGCCCGGTCCAACCCCAACCAGCACAACGCCTTGGAATGGAAAAAATGCTGCGCTTTGCCGGGCATTTCCCAAATGCCGGAATCCGGTCCACGCCAGCGCTCGACGATGGCCTTCGCCAACCCGCGCACCAGCACCGCCAATTGCCGCTGGTTTTCTCTGGCGTCATCCGCCACCCGCGGCAGCTCACCCGTCCTTTCGACGAAGGTACTCAAAGCGTTGAGCGCCTCGCCGTAAATGTCGTGTTGATCCTGCTCCCGGGCACGGTTGCCAACGCTCACGGGGCGGGCCCCACCGTAGCCCGTGAGGTGGTCGAGGGTTTCCTCGCCCGAAACCGGGAACGACTCGGCCGGCTCCGTGATCCCGTACAAAACCCGCAGCTTGCCGGTATGTTCCAGGCAGCCCCCGGCGTTGCGGACCAGAAATCGCAGGTAGGCAACCGACTCCGCCCGGTAGCCGCCCGCCAAAAGTCCACGCGCGGTAAACCCCGCGTCACGCAGCCACGAATACCGGTAATCGTAGTTCCGCCTGCCGCCGAGCGTCTCAGGCAAGCCGAGCGTGGGCGCCGCGACGATGCCGCCCGAAGGCATGTAGATCAAGGCTTTGAGCACCAGTAAGCTGCGCAGCACGGCGTCACGGCATGGGCCATCGTACGAGCAGCGCTGGCTCCACTCTTGCCAGAACGAAAGCGTCTCCTGCAGGCTCTTCTCCACCGCCGCCCACGCGTCCAAGGCCGGCACGCGCCCAGGCGCCCCTTCGGTCAATGCCACAAATCCTTCCTCGCCCGCGCGCAGGCGCAGGGGGAGCGTCGCCTGACCCGCACGCGGGTCCAGCGCCAGCGGACCGCTGGCATACATGACTAGGCCCTGGGGCGGTCCGCCGCTGGTGCGGAACACCGCCGAGCGCTCACCGTCGTGGGGCGTGAGCAACGCCGAGGCGCGACCGTAATTAAACGCGGGACGCACGACGGCGCGCACGGCGACTTCCCCGTCCGTGCAAGCGATCCGACGCACCAGCCGGCCGTCGGCTCCGCTCGAACGTTCCTCGCCGCGGCTCACCTCCTCCCTCGGCCGGGCGCGCACGGGCATGAAGTCCGTCACCACGCACCGCCCTTCTCCGGGAACCACGAGCGTGGTCTCCAAGATGTTGGTTTGCGGCAGGTAACGCCGGCCGGCCGGCTCAAGCGCGCGGCCCCCCTCGGCAGCCTCCACCGTGCAGGCCCCGCCGCGTTCCCGGTCGAGCAAGGCAAGGAAAAGGGCTGGCGAGTCAAAACGAGGCCAGCAGAGCCAATCCATCGCGCCGGTCCGGCTCACCAGGGCCGCCGAGCGTGTATCACCAATTAGGCCGTAATCGGCGATGGAGGGAAAAGGTTGGGACATTGCGGAAGAGTACGCGCCCTCGGGGCTGACGGATCCTCCGGCCGTCCCACCGAGCACGAAAGGGTCGTCCAGGTTTCCTGTGAGAACCACCCCCCCCGTGATCCGGCTTAACGCCTGCGCCGGCGCTTGGCGCAGCCTAAAGGCCAAAGAAGCCCGCGATGGTCCCGGCTTGGCGGCGTGGGTGGCGCGGATCCTGCCGCCGCAGGATTTGTCACCAGGCAAGGCGGCCCGGTGTCCGTGGTTCTGGCGCAACCCGGATGACGTTTTCGTCTTGTGACCGGCAAGGACGCCGCCCCCCCGCACTGGCTGGTGGCAGCTGGCTTTTGCCCTTTGTCATTTGGCCTTTGGCCTACGCGAAACGCCCATCCGGCCGCTTGGCGCCCCGGTTGCGATCGGTGGGCATGAACGCACCTGAAGGAGAAGTTCCTTACGCCCCGGGCGAAATCACCGGACCCGACCCGCTCTCGCGGAAGATCGAAAAGGAGAAGCCGATCGTCAGATCCTCGTCAACGGAGGGGGAGCCGGAAGGCGATGACGAGATGACGAACGATAAACCAGACCTGCCCCCGGCGATGCCGCCCCTGAGCTGACGGCAGCTGCGTGTGGGGACGGTGACGCTTGACGCCTTTTCGGGTGGCAAGCACTGAGGTGGGCGCGGTACCGTGGCCTGAGCGCCGCTCCGGTGCCGCGCCGTGGCGATCCTTTTGCTCCCTTCCCGTCCCATGTCCAGCTGCCACCCGTTCCTCGTCTCTGCCGTCCTTGGCGCCTTGCTGACCGCCGCGCTCTCCCTGCCTGGTGAGGGTGCATCCCGCCGGCCGGTCGGGGCACCTACCGCGTCGTTGCGCACGCTGATCGTCGGCGGCGGGCCGGACGTGACGAGCAACGCCGCCCAGATCGAGGGCCACGTGCGTTTCGTCGCGAGCATCCTGCCGCCCACGGCCAAGCGCGTCGTGCTTTTCGCAGATGGTGATGTGAAACGCCCAACCGTGGCCTACGCCGATCCGAGTGCGTCCGGCGACGCCCGGCGGACCCTCGCCGTTCTCCTGGCGGACGAGGCCGGCGAGCCGATCCAGACGCGCGCGCCAAACTTAGGCGTCCCGGTGGAAGGGCCGTCGACCCTGGAAGACCTGCGTCGCGCCCTGGCACGACTCGCACCCGCGTCGGTCCGGGCGCCCACACCGCTCCTGCTCTACTTCGCCGGGCACGGAACCCAAAACGAAGCGAACGAGGGAGACACGGCGTACAACCTCTGGAACGGCGAGGATCTCACCGTGCGCACCCTCGCCGCCGAGCTCGCGCGGCTGCCGTCCTCGGTGCCGGTGGTGCTCGTGATGGCGCAATGCTATAGCGGCGCGTTTGCCGACCTGCTTTTCCGCGGTGGCGACCCGCACGGTTCCCTCACCGACCGGAACTTCGTCGGCTTTTTCTCAACACGAAAGGACCGCGAAGCCTCCGGGTGCTCGTACGCGACGGCCCGCGAGGATTATCAGGACTTTTCTTCGTACTTCTTCGGGGCTTTGTCCGGCCAAGACCGGTTCGGCAACGCCGTCGAGGGGGCCGACTTCGATCGGGACGGCACGGTCAACCTGCACGAAGCGTTTTGCTATGCGTTGATCCACGACGCCTCCGCCGACACACCGGTCTGCACGTCGCAAGTCTTCTTGAACCGGTTCGCCGCCGTACCGGACGCCGAAATTTTCGGTGTGCCGTACGGGGAAGTCTCGCAGGAGGGCACGGCCGCGCAGCGGGCGGCGCTCGACGCGATGTCCCAACAACTCGACCTCACCGGTGACAAACGGGCGTTGGCCGTCTACGACCGGCTCACGTACCGCGATCCGGCGGCACGACCGTCGCTGGTCCAGCGCCAGGGCGAGGCCAAGGCGAGGCTGAACGCCGCGCGCGAAGCGGCGCTGGCTGCGCTTTTCGCACGTTGGCCGGCCCTACGTTGGGGAGAAAATTCACGCGCATACCGGGAAGCCACGGCTGGAGCCGTCGACGAGTTGGCCGGTGACCCGGCCCTTTGCCGCACGGTGCTTGAGGCGGAGAAAGCCAGGGAAGAGGCCGACGAAGCCGTCAGCGACGAAGAGGCCGCCCTGCAGCGTTTCGCCGGCCTCTATGGACAGGTCGTCGAGGCACGCCACTTGCATAGGGAAGCCAAGGGTGAGGTGGCGACGATCTTTGAGCATCTCTGGAAGGCGGAACAGGCGGTGGTACCCACCTCCAAGGAAAAGTCCGGAGCCGCCGCGGCAGAAGCCTTCACCCGCCGGGACGGTTCGCGGTGAGGAGGCTCGACCTCTCCTCCACCCACCGCTTACCGTCAACCGTCCGGCTTCGCCGGCGTCATGGATGTGGTGACGCAACCTCCCCTGCAGGGTTGTGCTCGAGCGGATCTCGGTCGCGCGGCCCCCGCATCTTTCATTTTTGCATCCTGCCGGCTGGCCCGCCCGCATGGGTTGGGCCATGGCCGTCTTCTCGATCGCCACCGCGTTGGCCGCCTGCGGATGCTCGCCGCTCGAACTGCACGCGATACGACCGGCGGCCGACCTGCCCGAAACGCTCCAAACGGTCACGGTCTTGCTGAAGGTCGCCCAACGATCACGTTTGCGAACCTTTGGTTTGCCCGCGGCACCTGCTCTGGCAACGATGGGCTATAACCGCCTGGGTCTGGCGGCACGGAGGGATGTGGCGGAACCCGGCACGGACGCGCGTGGGATCCGGGAGGGGGCCGCGCCCCATCAGGCGCCTCGCTGAC
>CAXUNV010000005.1:0-9235 GCA_964252355.1 uncultured Chthoniobacterales bacterium
GGGAAGCGCGCGCGGGTCACGTTCGCTCCGATCCTTGCGAACAGCCAGGTGCTCCACCTCGGCTTGTCGGAGAGTTATCGCGTGGTGGATCAGCGCAGCCATCGCTTCGGGTTTGAGACGACGGTCGCAAGCTCGCCGGAGACGCTTGAACTCCCCAGCGGCAGCACGCTCGTCGACACGGGAAGCATCACGGGCGCCAGCGCCATCGAAAGGGTCGGGCTCGAAGCCGCCTACCAGTACAACGGGCTCAGGCTGCAGGCGCCCTCGAGACCATTCCACGCGATGGCCGTCCAGCCGTCACTTTCCTAAGCGGGTACCTCGAGGCGGGTTGGGTGGTGAACGGGAAGGGCCGGCCTTACCGGATCAAACCCTCCTACGGATCCGAATACGGCGAGTTCGGCGGGGTGACGGTCGCGGACCGCCAGCGCGTCAGCCGTGGCGGCCTTGGCGTTTTCGAGCTCGCCGCCCGACTGAGTGCCATTGACCTTTCCGACGAGGACGTCAGCGGCGGACGGGAGCGGGACGTCACGGTCGGCCTCAACTGGTACCCGGAGCGAAACGTCAAGGTGATGGGCAACTACATCCACGTCGACGCCTCGCGCTCGAGCCATTCCGTTCGCGGCGACGTCAGCGAAGATTTCTTCGTCAGCCGCCTGCAGTTTTACTGGTGATCGCGCTCGAGGATTTTGCATCCCGCGCCCAGCCGCCCGATCTCAACTTTCGGGGCCGATCGGTTAAATTCCGGAGCCGCGAAGCCCTGCCCCCGCCAGCTTGCGCCAGACCATGTTCTCGCGCGTTTGACCGAGGGTTGACCCGGCCTCACAAAAAAGCGGTTGATCACTAACTTAGGACCGCGTTTTGAAACTACCCTTCGATCGCGGCTCTGTGATTCTACTGACTTGCTCGAAACGGCACAATAGCGGCTTCACCGAGTACGATGTACACTCTGCGCCACGGTTCGTCACCGACAATGCGCCAGCCGTGGCCGCTGCCCGTCGTGTCTCCGGCGAGGAGTACATCGCCCGCATGAACGGTGAACTGCCATCCTTCCGCGGTTTTGAATTCGAGAGTTCCAGTCAGTGTCACTACCAGTTGGCGATTGGGAACCCGATGCCAAGTTGGCTGGGCTGTCGCCTGCGTTTCCTCGAGGAATCTCTGAACTGCTTGCATCCTTTCAGATCGGACGCTCTGATTTTTGTCGGGTTGTAACGTGAGTGATCCCTCTTGAAACCCTGACTTGCCATCGGTGTCTTTAAAAAGCCGGATACATTGCATCTTCTTCTCCTCTGAAATGATCGCGCAAATGATAGGTTTGATTGAGACCGATCAGGTGTTCCGGCAGGGGCGCGGGCTGAATCTGCAGAAACGACCAGACGTATTTGGTGGCAAGTCCTTTGCTCATGTCGTTGAGCATCGTGAACCTCGGGGCGAGGTTGAGCACCGCTGCCTTTTCGACAGCGTCCGGGTGGTCTAGGCAGAGCCGATGCGTCACGCGGCCGCCCCTGTCGTGGCCCGCGACCTGGAAACAGGAATGCCTAAGTTGCCGCATGACCTAAACCTGATCCTGCGCCATAGCCCGAGAGGAATAGTTGCGGCTGCTTTCGCGGTAGGCGGGCTTGCTCGAGTCGCCGTACACCCGCAACTCGGCTGATACGGCAGAGAATTTGTCCGTCAGCGCGGACGCGACCTTGTGCCATGGGACGTCGGTTTCCGGACGGCCGTGCAACAGCAGCAAACGTGGGTTCTCCCCTTTGGCCAAAACGCGGATGGCCGTTCCCGTGGTCTTCAGGTAACGGAATTTGAAACCGGGAAAAATGTTAGCCAACGGCTTCGGAGGGAAAAACGGCAACTCCGATCCATCGGCGCAGGATCCGGGACCCGCGGGTGGACTAGGCAACTCTTTATCCAAGTTGTCCGACGCAGCGCCTGCTGTTAACTTCGAGACTTGAGAAGTCCAGCCATAGAGGCCGAGAGAGTTTTGGCACCTTCAAAGCAGAAACTTCTTCTGTTCGTGATCATTGCTGCTGCACAGTGCGTTAGAGTTTGATAAGGACCAGGCCCGGTTCCGGATCGAGCGCCTTACTCAGGTGCGTAGGCGATTCCGTGAGGAAGATCTCACAGGTGGGCCTCACCACGGCGCTCAGCAGATGGCCCCCGCCGTAGTCCCATCGGAGCGCCCCACCACCATGTGGGCATGCACGATCGGCTTGCCGTCCTGCTGCGCCACGTCGCCGATCAAGGAGAGCAGTTCCACCTGCTCGTTCAACCCCGCCGACGCATCGTGCTTTTTCGTTTCGAGGTTGTACCAAGCTGGCTTGACCGACTGCAGCGCTCCGATGGCCTTAAAGCTCGCGTCGGAAAGGTTCTGCTCCTGCGCGAAACTCTTCAGACCGGCGTTGACCTCATGACCACGACGAGCGCCATCGCAGAACGCGGCCGCCGGAACCGGCTCGGGTCGACATACCGTCGTTCTGAACTCGGTGCCGCCAAGGTGATCATGCGGCGGCAGGACTCGTGTCGCAGGCGCTCCGCGACAAGCCGACGTCCGGGATCCGCTCAGGTGTCCAAACCGGCCCGGTTCGGTTCGGGGAGAAGGGTGCCGGGCGACGTTGCCGGCCCGTCCGGAAGCTCCCCAGGGCGCCTGCTGACTAACCAGGGTTCCGAAGCGATTCACCTTTTTGATTACAATCATAAAGGAACTTTATTAGTCCTTTTTTCTTATGCGCGGTATCATGATCAAAGGTCCTCGGCAGGTAAGCCTCCAAGAGGTCGAAGATGCGCGGATCCAACAACCCACCGACATCGTCCTGCGGACGACCTCCACGGCCATCTGCGGCACGGACCTGCACATCTACGAAGGTCGGATGGGCGAGTTCAAGGATCGGCTCATCGGCCACGAACCGATCGGGGTCGTCGAGGCGGTCGGTCCCGGCGTGTTGAGCGTGAAAAAGGGGGATCGCATCACCGTTCCCACCCACATTTACTGCGGCTTTTGCCTCAATTGCCAGCACGCGGCCAATGCCGCCTGCCTCACCGTCAACCCGCCCAACGCCGGCGGCGCGTATGGTTACCCGGGCATGGGACCTTGCGAGGGTTGCCAAGCGGAACTGGTGCGCATCCCTTTCGCCGACGCCAACGCCGTGCGCCTGCCCTAGCAATGCCACCGAGATGAAGCGTTTGTTGAACATCACGCTACTGCTTGCCTACGTCGGGGGTTACGCGGACGCCGTGGGCTTTCTTCTCACAAGGTGCTTCACGGGCCACGTCACCGGAAACATCACGCTCACGATGATTCACCTGGCGCAGGCGGATTGGGGCGGGGCGGCGGCCGCCGTCCTCTCGGTCGTGGCCTTCGTCATCGGCACAGCCGGGGCCGAATGGACGGAGTTTGGGAAGGAGGACGTCGCGCCTGCCCGGCGACTCCGCGTGCCGCTTGCGCTGGTGTGCCTCCTGGCTGCGGCGGCGGTCGGCTGTCAGGGGTACGGCGGCGTCCGCAGCAGCCAAGCGGTCGTCGGATTGTTGGCCTTGGCTATGGGGTTCCAGAACGGCGCCCTGCGTCGGAGCGGCGATGTGGGGGTGCACACGACCTTCATGACCGGGCTGACCACGTCGCTGTTGGCTGCGCTCATCAAAACGCGCCTCGGCGGGAGGGACGCGGCGGCGCGCGCCAGACCAGCGCTGGCACTCCTGGCAGGGGTGGTGTCGGCATTCGCCCTTGGCGCCGCGACCGGCGGATGTTTGCAGACCCGGTTCGGGGTGTGGGGGTTTGCGGTAGTCCTTTTGCCCTTGGCCGTCGCATTGGCGATGACTTTTGGGTCGGACGAGGTTTCGACGCGGCCGGGGTCTGAGAAAGCCGTGCGACCAGCCGACCACCCAAACACTGCTGATTGAGGGGGGATGTGCCAAGGATTCATCGCTCAGTGCATATCAAGACTTGCGATGTATGAAGTTATCCTTTCTATGCCAAACTAACGACGGCCGCCTCCCCGCGTCACACCCTGGCCGACGCGGGACCTCTTGGCTCAACCAAGCTCCCTTTTTCTAAGCACGCACGACCATGAAACACGGGTTGACCTTCGTCATGGCCTTACTGGCCGTGGCCTCCACGGCCGGCCCCGCCGTCGTCGTCACGGGATGCCAAACCTCCGTTCATAGGAATGCCTCGGCCACTACCCCGACTGCCGCCGCGGGAAGTGGCGGCCTGACGCCGCGACCGTACGATCCCGAAACTCGTCAGTTCGTGCCTGCCGCGGGCCCAACCACCGGTGCGGGCGGCCGCGGCGGTCGGTGAGCCGACACGCCCGGCGCGAGCGCGCCAAGTCATTCTCCACGTTGCACAAGTCGCCCAAAACAACCATCACTACCATGCCAGACACACCCCCTGAATCCACCCTGCCCGCCGCCGCGCCTCTGACGGGCATGCAACTGCTCGATGAACCCGTGCTTAACCGCGGCACTGCCTTCACGGAGTCCGAGCGCACCTCTTTGGGATTGAACGGCCTGTTGCCGCCCGTGGTGGAAACCTTGGACCAGCAGGCGGCCCGCGCCTACGAAGCGTTTGGCCGGAAGGGTGACGACTTGGAGCGCCACATCTACTTGCGCCAACTTCAGGACAGCAACGAGACGCTCTTTTACCGGCTCCTGCTTGATCACGTGGAAGAGATGGCGCCGATCGTCTACACGCCGATCGTCGGGGCAGCCTGCCAGCAGTTCTCCCACATCTACCGCCGACCGCGCGGCATGTTCATCGCCTACCCGCACCGCGACGACCTCGCGTCCATCCTGCGCAACCGCCCGCACCGTGATGTGGCGGTCACCGTGGTGACGGACGGCGAACGCATCCTGGGCCTGGGCGACCAGGGGGTGGGCGGCCTGGGCATCCCCATCGGCAAGCTCTCGCTTTATACCTTGATCGGCGGCATCCCGCCCGAGCGCACCCTGCCCATGATCCTGGACGTGGGCACCAACAACGAGGAGCGGCTCAAGGATCCGGAATACCTCGGCTGGCGCCACGAGCGAATCACCGGCGACGAGTACCTCAAGTTCGTGGACCGGTTCGTGCAGGCGGTGAAAAAGGAGTTCCCCGAAACCTACCTTCTGCAGTGGGAAGATTTTGCGACGAAGCATGCGCGCCCGATTTTGGAGAAGTACCAGCAGGAGCTCCTCACCTTCAACGACGACATCCAGGGCACGGCGGCCGTCGTCCTGAGTTGCGTCATCGCCGGACTGAAGGTCGCCGGCAAAAAGCTCGGCGACCAGGACCTGGTCTTTTTGGGTGCGGGCTCGGCCGCCGTCGGGGTGGCCGATTACCTGCTCGCCGCGATCAAGGAAAATGGGGTTTCGGAGCGCGACGCGCGGCGCCGGTTCTTCTTCGTGGATAAGGAAGGGTTGCTGCACACGGGCCGCAACGACCTCAGCCCCGAGCAGAAGGCCTACGCGCAACCCGCCGACCGGGTTTCCGGTTGGCCCAAGACCGACCGGGGACACTCCGGGCTGGCCGACGTGATCGGCCAAGTGGATCCCGGTGTGCTCATCGGTCTGTCGACCGTCCAGGGCGCGTTTTCTGAAGAGATCGTGCGCGCACTGGCCAAGAAGACCGAGCGGCCCCTCATCTTCCCGCTCTCCAACCCAACGTCGCACTCGGAAGCGTCCGCCGAAGATCTCGTCCATTGGACGGACGGCCGCGCGCTGGTGGCCACTGGGTCGCCCTTCGCGCCGGTGGCGCATGACGGCAAGACCATCACGATTGCGCAGTGCAACAACGTGTTCATCTTCCCGGCCGTCGGTCTCGGCGTGGTTGCCTCGCGCGCCCGCCGGGTCAACGACGCCATGATGATCGCCGCCGGGCGCGCGCTGGCGGAGCATTCCCCGGTGCTCCGGGACCAGACGGCGGCGCTGCTGCCGCCGCTTAACCAACTGCGCGACATCGCGCGGGACATCGCCTTTGCCGTGGGCCGCGAAGCGCAGAACGCCGGGGTCGCACCTACCCCGGAGGGTGGCGACGACGGTTTCCGCCGGCAAGTGGCCACCATCCAGTGGAAACCCGCCTACCCGGCACCGACCAAGGGTTAACTTTTATGAACATCTCCGAACTGTTGGTAGAAACCCTCGCCCGGGCGGGCGTTAAACGCATCCTGGCCGTCGTGGGCGATTCCCTGGACGGCATCGCCGAGGCCGTGCGCCGGCGCGACGGCATGGATTGGATCACCGTGCGGCACGAGGAGGTGGCCGCGTTCGCCGCGGGTGCCGAGGCGCACCTGACCGGCGACTTGGCCGTGTGCGCGGGCAGCTGCGGCCCGGGCAACACCCACCTCATCAACGGCCTTTACGACTGCCACCGCTCCCGGGTGCCGGTGCTGGCCATCGCCGCCCACATCCCCAGCGCCGAGGTGGGTAGCCGCTACTTCCAGGAGACCCACCCCGAAGCGGTTTTTCGGGAGTGCTCCTCTTACTGCGAGCTGGTGTCGCACGCCTCGCAGATGCCCCGCGTGCTGGAGATCGCCATCCAGACCGCCATCGGCCAGCGCGCCGTCGCGGTCGTGGTCCTGCCCGGCGACGTCGCTTTGCGAAAGGCGGCCCACACGGCGCCGCGGGTCCATTTCCGCCGCGCGCAACCCGTGGTGCGACCCTCCGACGAGGAGTTGGGGATGTTGGCCGGGGCGCTCAACGGCCAACGGAAGGTCACCATCCTGGGCGGGGCGGGCTGCGCGGGCGCGCACGCGGAACTGCTGGCCGTCGCCGAGCGGTTGCAGGCGCCGATCGTCCACGCGCTGCGTGGCAAGGAATTCATCGAGTACGACAACCCCTACGACGTCGGCATGAACGGCTTGTTGGGGATCCGCTCGGGGTTTTTGGCGATGGAGCATTGCGACGCCTTGCTCATGTTGGGCACGGACTTTCCTTACCAACAGTTTTATCCGACGGAGGCCTACGTGGCGCAGGTGGACCTGCGACCTGAGCAGCTTGGCCGCCGCGCCCGCCTCGATTTGGGATTGGTGGGCGACGTGAAGGAAACCTTGGCGGCGCTGCTGCCGCGCCTGCAGAAGAACCCCGATTCGAAGCACTTGGAGGATTGCCTGGAACAGTTCCACCGGACGCGGGCGGGCCTGGACGAGTTAGCCGTGCCCACACCCGCCGACGCGCCGGTCCACCCGCAGTACCTCGCGCGCTGCGTCAGCGAACTGGCGTCTGAGGATGCGGTGTTCACGGCGGACGTGGGCACGCCGTCGATCTGGGCGGCGCGCTACCTGGAGATGAACGGCCGGCGGCGGCTGGTGGGCTCCTGGAGCCACGGCTCGATGGCGTGCGCGTTGCCCCAGGCGATCGGCGCGCAGTTGGCCTACCCCGGCCGGCAGGTGGTCAGTTTGTCGGGCGATGGCGGCTTCGCCATGCTGATGGGGGACCTGCTCTCGGTCGTGCAGCACCGGTTGCCGCTCAAGATCGTCGTCTTCAACAACGGCGCGCTGGCCTTCGTGGAACTGGAGATGAAGGCGGCGGGCGTGCTGGGCGACGGCACGGAGCTGGTGAACCCGAACTTCGCGCGACTGGCGGAGGCGGTCGGCATCAAAGGTGTGCGCGTGGAAAAGCCGGGCGAACTCCGGGGCGCGCTGCGCGACACCTTCGCACAGCCCGGTCCGGCGTTGGTCGACGTGCGGGTCAACCGCCAGGAGCTCTCCATGCCGCCGACGATCACGCTCGACGAGGCGGTCGGCTTCAACCTGTACGCGGTCAAGGCGATGCTGAGCGGACGCGGCGACGAGATCCTCGACATGGCCAAAACCAATCTGCGGCAGGTGTTGACTTCGCTGGTCCCGGGGACGTCCGGCACCGGGGATTGAACCTTGCCTTTGCACCCGGCGGAGGGGTGGGTCCGGCGGAGAGCCGGGCCCCTAAAGCTGGTCAGGCAGCATGCCGGCCTGCTCCTCTGCCAGTCGCTCGATGATGAGGGGGGCGGCGTTGCGCAAGATGGAGGCGAAGTCGGCAACCACGGGGTCGCGGCTGCGCGGGTTCTGCAGCAAAACGAATTCTGCATCGGCCAAGGGTGGCAGCCCTGCCGATGGCAGGAGGGTTAAGCCGGGCGGAATCATCCCAACCTGGAATGCGGCGATGCCCATGCCTGACAGCACGGCGGCGCGCAACCCGGCGGTGCTCGCGCTCTCGAAGCGGATGGACCAGCGACGCCCGGCTTCCTGCAAGCTTTGCAGGACGATCTCGCGCGACACGCTGCCGGGGGGATTCAGCGCCAAAGGAACGACGTCGCCCTCCGCCTCCAGCGTGCTCGGCGGCCCGACCCAGACGAGTTGCTGGCGGCTGAGATACTCTCCTCGGTTGGTACCAGCGATGCGCTTGGAGAGGACGAGGTCAAAACTTCCGGCCTGCAGTTCTTCACTTAGCTTGGCACTCGCCCCGGTGCAGACGGTCAACTCGAAACGGGCGTGGGTGCGCCGCAACCGTCCGAGCATCTCGGGCAAGGCCGTCGTGTTGAAATCGTCGACTACGCCGAAGCGCACGGAGCCCGCCAACGGCGGCTGGGCGAAGTGGTGCCGCGCGCGCCCGGCAACCGCCAAGAGCTCGCGCGCGTAGCCGAGCATCGCTTCGCCGTCCTTGGTAAGGCGCGCGGACGGGCTACGTCTTTGGAAGAGCGGACGCCCGACCGATTCCTCCAGCCGGCGTACCTGGGTGCTGACGGCGGGTTGGGTGAGGCGCAGGCGTTCGGCGGCGCGCGTGAAGTTGCCCGTCTCGGCCACGGTGACGAAGGCCCGCAGGCGCTCGGGTTCCAGGAAGTCGGGGTCAAGCATAGGCGTCCTTAACCCAGTCGCTTCGGCGAACGCAACGCCGCGCTTGGCGGGCCCGCCGTTTTGGGCCTGGCGAGGGGGAGGCGACGGCCCGCCGGAAGGCTGCTTAGCCCCGCTGCAAGCCGGCATCAACGGGGCTAACGGCGGCGATAAAAACAATCAATTGGCTCGCTTCCTAATCAGGTTTTACGCTAGGTGTCGACCGCGCTCGGGGATGGCGAGCGTCGTATCCCGTGGCGACCGAGGCGGTCAAACCAAACCACCCCCGCTGCCGCGGATGAACAAAAGCTCAAGACATGAACATTGGCTACGCGACCCGGTTGGTGGGGCGTCCGACCGAGGGCGTCGAGATTCATCCAACGGCAAAACGGCCTGAGCGCACGCCGGCGACTCCACCGCTGCCCGCTGAGGGAGGCAAGGTGGCCGAAACGGAGGTGGTG
>CAXUNV010000005.1:9302-28498 GCA_964252355.1 uncultured Chthoniobacterales bacterium
GCAGACCCATCTCATCCTGCAACTCTCCGGCGCGCTGCACCTGACCGTCGACCACGGCGGCCGGTCGCGCCACGCCCACCGCACTGGACCCGGCACCCTGTTCCTGACGCCGGCCAACCTGCCGGATTTCGAGATCGAGTGGGTCAACCTCTCCCCGGAGCCGGTGCGCATGCTCCTACTCTACCTGGACAACGACCTGCTCGCGCAGGCGGCCGCCGCCGACGCGGGCCTGGATGCCGGCATCGCCCGCTTGGAGCTGCGGAATGGCACCAACTTGGAAGACCCGCTCCTGCGGCAGCTCGCCTACGCCGTCGCGGGGGAATTGCAACAGCCCGAGTCCCAAACCGAGCTTTACGCCGACACGACCGCCCGGATGCTGGCCGCGCAGCTGGTCCGCCGGCATGGGACAGTCACGCCGAAGGAGCGGGCGTCGCGGTTCCCGACGTTGTCGCCGCAATGCATGCGTCGGCTGAACGACTATGTGCGCACGCATCTGAAAGAGTCCATCACGTTGGACGGGCTCGCCGCCGTGGCCGGGCTGAGCCCCTACCACTTCTGCCGAGCGTTCCGGCGCACGGTCGGCCAAAGCCCCTACCAGTACGTCATCGCGCAGCGGCTGGCCCGCGCCGCCCACCTGCTCGGGCGCACCCGGCTGACGGTGGCCCACGTCGCCAGCGAGGTCGGTTACCAGAGCGTGCCCCACTTCAGCCTGCTCTTCGCGCGGCACGTGGGGTGCCCGCCGGCGGCTTTCGGCCGATGTCGGCTCGACGGCGTCGAGTGATCGCCGCCCCTGCGGAGGGCGAAAACCAGGTGCAGGATCCCGGATCAACGGCGCAAGATCCGTCAAGCATGCGGTGGGGCCGCGCCGCGTCCTGCATAATTTAGAGAGTTGTCGCCTGTCGTAATCGTCATTTTGTTGGGTGCAGTCGCGGGCTGGCACCACGACGAGGGTACAAAAACGGCTAAAGCGCTCAACGGGATAGTGCTCACCTACGCACTGCCCCTGGCACGCTTCGTCGCGACGGTCTCCACGCCATCCTGCTGGCGCTGGTTGTTTGCCTCGGCATTGGTGGTCCCCTGCGCGGTTTACCGACCAGGACCTGCGCAACAAGGCCGTGCTGGCCTTGGCACCTCCGGCGGCCCTGCAGATGACGCCGACGGTCCAGCACGGGACCGCTGAGTGGGAAGGCGCTTCCTGCCTTTTATTTCCAGCAGGTTGAGCGTGCTGACCATCGCCCTTCTTATCTAACTGACTGAACCGGACGACTAACAAGTTGTTGCAAAAGGCAACGGGCACGGCATGCCCGATCTCCGAACCACCAAAGAGGTCGTTCACCCGCCACGCCGTCCGTGAGCAACGGCAACTCACCCTGTGCATCCGCCAACGCGAGCGTCTTCAGCACGCAGGCCATGCGCGCCGTCTGGCCGGACACGGCCCGCCTCGGGCGCTACCTCGACGGCAGCCCGGCGGCCTCCCACGCCTCTTGCAGCAGGTAGGCGCAGCGCATCGTGTTGGGCGCCGGCTTGTGGACGAAGCCGTTGCCCGACAGCATGATCGGCACGGCGGCCCGGATGGCCTGCCAGACAGGGAAGTTCCACGGCATGATGCCCAGCACGGGACCGAGCGGCAGGTAAGACACGTAGACCCGGTCGCCTTCCGGCACCTCCACCGGCTCGTCGGCAAGCAGGCCGGGACCGTGCTCGGCGAAGCACGCCGCCGTGGCCGCGCACTTCTCGACTTCGGCCACGGCCTCCCTGGTGACCTTGCCCATCTCGGACGTGATGGCGGCCGCGCGATGTGGTCCCTGCGGGCCAGCAACTCCTTGTCGAGCGCGGCATAAACGGCGGCGCGCTTCGCCATCGGCCACGCACGCCAGTCGCGGAACGCGGCGTGCGCCTCGCTCAGCAGGTGCTCGATCTCCTCGCGCGTCTGGAATGGGAAGCGTTCGATGACCTCACCGTTGGCCGGGTTGCGGGAGACCGCCTCCGGGGACGAAGAGGAGTGGGTGTCGGATTGCTCATTGGATTGCTCCTGCTTGCTGGTGATTGGGGAAGCGAGGACGCTGAATTCATGCCGCCCAGGAAGGGGTTGAGCAGACCGGCCCCGATGGCGATGGCCAGCAACCGAAGCGCATCATGCTTGTGCGCCTTGGGCATCCAGCCACTCGGTCACATGTTTCACGGTGTCGCCGTAAAACACCGCGTACTGGTCGCGCGACACGTAGCCGAGGTGCGGGCTGGCCACCACATTGTCCATGCTCCGGAACGGATGGTCCTGCGGCAGCGGCTCGGTGTCGAACACGTCGAGCGCGGCGCCGGCGATTTTGCGTGCCCGAAGGGCATCCAACAGCGCCGCCTCCTCCACGATCGGCCCGCGCGACGTGTTGACAAGCCAAGCCGTGGGCCTCATCAGCGCCAGTTCGGGTGCGCCGACCAGGCCCCGTGTCTCATCGACCAGGACCAAGTGGATTGACACGACGTCGGCTTGGCGGAAGAACTCCTCCTTCGACACCGGCTCGGCGCCCGCTTTGGCCGCTTCCTCCTTGTCGAGGCGCGTGCTCCACGTGACCACCTTCATGTCGAAGGCCTGCGCGACGCGGGCGACCTTGCCGCCGATGCGGCCCAAGCCCAGCACGCCGAGCGTCTTGCCGGCGAGCTCCCAACCGACGGACCGCTGCCAACCGCCGCGGCGAAGCGAGGCGACCTCGGAGGGGATCGCGCGCACGGCGGCCAGGATCAGGCCCCAGGTGAGTTCCATGGGCGCGACCAGGCTGGCGGGCGTGTCCTCGACCGCGAAGCCGCGCGCGCGCGCGGCGTCATGGTCGATGGAGGCGTTCTTGGGGCCGGTGGACACAATCAGCTTCAAGTTGGGCAGCCGCTCGATGACCGCGCCCGGCAAGGGCGTGCGCTCGCGCATGACGCACAGCACGTGGAAGGGCATCAGCCGCTCGACCAGGCGATCCGCGCCGGCGCCCTCGGGCGCGATCGTGTCGTTGAACACCTCGACCGAGGCCTGCGATTGGACACCGGACCAGTCTGCCATCGTGAGGGCGACGTTCTGGTAGTCATCGAGAATGGCGACCCGCGGCCGCGCTGCTTCAGCCATCGCTGTCCTCCTTGCTTGCAGGATCGGAACCGTGCGTCCGGCCGGGTGTTGGGCTGGCCAGACGCCATGGCGGCTGTTCTATCATTTGGTGGACAGCTTGAGCGTGAACACCTGCTGCCCCGTCAGCACCAGCTCGCCTTTCTGGTTGTGGACGGCTATCGCGACCGTGACGACGCCGTGGCCCTCGGCCTTGGACAGCTGCACGATCTCAAGGGCCGGATAAAGCGTGTCGCCGACGAAGGACGGCTTGAGGAACTTGCAGTTCAGCCCAGTGAAGGCGATCAACTCGTCGCCGATGTAGAGCGTGAACAGGGACGCGCCCGGTGCCGCGAAGGCCAGCACTTTCATGGGCTGGATCAGCGCACCGGGCAGGCCGCGCCGCTTCGCGTACTCGTCATCGTAGTGAAGCGGGTTGTTGTCGAGCGACACCGCCTGGAACGCCGACGTCAGCGCGTTCGTGAGCGTCCGGCTCGGCATCCGGTACACCTCTCCGACCTTCAACTCCTCGAACGATTTGGGCGGCACGATGTCGTAGTGCGTGGGGTCGAACCCGTCGTTGATGCCCGTCGCGGTGATGGGCGGCGATGCCGACGGTGACGACGCCTGCGCCCTGGCCGTCCCGGCGCACGTCAGCAGGGAAGCCACCACGGCGGCCGCGAGCAGGCCATGGACGGAAGGGTGGCGCGTGCCGGCGCGGGTTCTGGCAACGTGGCTGGTCATGGTTGCCGTCCCCTGTGGGGTCTGCATGCTGCCGTGACTCCGTAGGGGCTTGTGAAGGAAACGGGCTGTCAAACCCTTCCAAAAACCGCGCGGCTGCTTGCGTTCGGGGAGGTCAAGCACCCGGTCGGCCCAGCCGAAGCCGTTTTCGACGTAGACCGCCAAGTCGGGGTTGGCCTCCATGAGCGTCGGCAGCTCGTCCACGCGCTTCTTTCCCTTGGTGCGCGTCAGCAGCCCGCCTTGTCCAAGGCGTCCACGTGATCGGTTAGAATGGTTTGCGGCATGGGTCAGGCGCTTTCGATTTTGGTGGATTCGGGCGCTTTGCCGGGTCCTGGCGGGCGGCGTGGCTAACCAGAATCTGAAGGGTTTGGGGGCTGCTCCGCGTCCGTCCCCGAACGGACACGCGGGCTTCGCCCCATTGCTTTACCGCGCAAGGCGCGGCGCGTCACGCGCGGGCGCTTCCCGAATCCTGCGCCCTTCGTTCGGAATCCTGCGCTTGGCGTCCGCGAGCGGGACGGAGGTGCCACCGGGAGCCCGCGGAGGCCCTGCCCTATTGCCTACCGCCGATTCGCCATTTCTCGGCGTAGCGGTTTTTGCAGCCCTGGCTGACTTTCATGCACCCGGTCACGGGATTCCGAGTTGCCTCGGTCCACTCGATGTTCGTCAATGTCGCCATTGCTCCTCTTTCCCACGCTGCAGGATGGTCACGCTTTCAGACTTTTGGGTCGCAGCGCCCGCTCGATGGTCGATACAGGCACGCCGAACTGCGGCGGCGACAGCTGCGGCTTGCGACCCCAAACTTGCCCCGCGCGCGTGCCGCGGTGAGCCCGGACGTCGTGCGCTTGCGGATCAGCTCGCGCTCGAACTGGGTGGGGGGACGCGAAGACGTGAAAGATGAGGCGGCGCGTCGGCGTTCCCGTGTCGAAGCGCGCCTTGAGCGAGATGAAGGTGGCACCTTGCTTTTCAAGCCTGGCCACGATCTCCAAGCGGATCGTGGAGCGAGCGCCCGAGCCTCCAGACGACAAGCGTGTCGCCAACCTCCGGGCGGTCCAGGCACTTTTCCAGCTAGGGCCAGTTCATCATGCGACCGCCCATGCTTCCTGGTAGGTCTTCCGACACCCGGCGAGTCCTAACTGGACGTCTGTTTGGTTGTCTACGCCGCGACCCAGGCGGGGTGGTTAGATCTGCGTGAGGAAGATTCTTAGCTAGTTTTCCGCGGCCACCGGGAGCCCGTGGAGGCACCTCCGTCCCGCTCGCGGACGCCAAGCGCAGGATTCCGAACGAAGGGCGCAGGATTCGGGAAGCCCGGCCGGGGTGCGCGCCGCGTTCTGCAATAAAAAGGGGGCGTCTAACCTTCAGTGGAAAAAGGAAAGCGGGACGCGCCGAGCCGCGCCGCCGTCCCGAGAACTACGGAAAGGACCCGAATGACGCCGCCGACTAACTTGACTTGGCCACCGCCCACAGCGGGCGATTGGGTGTGACGAGAACCACGGCACCCCCGTTCGAATCTACCGGCGCATCACGTCAACTGCCGAGAGGCAGAAAAAGTAAGCATGCCAATCTACAACGCTTCAAACATTCCCGAAAAGGTGGGCAGCGGTTCGAAGGACCCGGAAATCGCCGAGTGGCTCAAGACCGGTCCCGTGCTCGGGGCCCACAAGCCCATCCACGTGCAGCGTCGCGAGCACGACGCCTTCATCGACAAGGACCCGCCGCCCATCGGCCGGGTCGAGCACCTCGGCGTTCAAGGCCCGCACGGGACGATCCCCGTCCGCGTTTATCACCCGTCCAAGCCGGGTCTGGCCCAGGGCGGCGCGCTGGTCTACCTGCATGGCGGGGGCTTCATCGTCGGCTCGCTCGACCAGTTCGACACCGCCATGCGCCGGCTGTGCGAGGGGAGCGGCGCCCAGGTTTACTCGGTCGATTACAAGCTGGCCCCCGAGTACCAGTGGCCGGTGCAGATCGAGGAGGGCGAGTTCATCGTCCGTTGGCTGTTCGAGCACGCGGCCGAGCGCGGCGTGGATCCGGACCGGATCGCGCTCGGCGGCGACTCGGCCGGAGGCAACCAGACCTGCACCATCTGCCAAAAATTGCGCGACGAGGGCGGCCCGAAGGTCGCGCTGCAGGTGCCGCTCTACCCGGAGTGCAAGATGCCCTTCGAGACCGCCGCGGGCGTGGAGAACGTGTCGGGCGGCTACGTCGACACGGCGGGCGTCCTCTTGTTCGTCTGGTCGCTCCTGCCGCAAGGCACCGACTACTCGCAACCCTACGTCACGCCGCTCAACGCGAAGGACTTTTCCGACCTGCCGAAGACGCTCTTGGTAACCTGCGGTTTCGACATGCTGCGCGACGTCGGGCACGCCTACGCCCGGAAGCTCGCGGCGGCGGGCAACGACCTCACCTACGTGCACTACCCCGACCTGCCCCACGGCATCGTCCAGATGACCATGCACTCCAGGGCCTGCCTCGCCGCGACCGAGGAGATCGCCCGCCTACTTGGCGAGGGTCTCAGGAAGCACTGACCAACTGAACATTGCCACCCGCCAGAAAAAAGCCAGCCTATGCCTCAAGCGACCCTGACCAAATACGTCGAAGACTTAGATAGAGCCGGTTTGCTGACCCGCGTCAACGAGGAGAAACGCGTGGATGAGCTGCCGCGGCTGATGGAGGACCATCCGGACACGGCGATCTTGGTTGAGCACGTGAAGGATTGCCGCTTCCCGTTCCTGGCCAACGCCTACGGCGCGCGGTCGATGTATGCGCTGTCCCTGGGGTGCGGCCCCGAGAAGGTTGGCCTCGAGTACTCACGCCGGGCAGACGGGCGCATCAAGCCACAGATGGTCAACGGAGCGCCCTGCAAGGACGTGGTCATCAAGGGCGACGACGTGGACCTGACCATGTTCCCCTTGTTCCACCATCACCCCAAAGACGGCCAAGCCTATCTCAATGACACCAACGTCGTCAGCCGCGACCCAACCACCGGGCTGATGGACCAGGGCATCTACCGTTTCATGTACCGATCGAAGAACGAGACCAACGTGGACATGCGCAACGCGACCCACCGCGCCCGCATCGCTGCCGAGCAGTTCCGCGACAAGGGCCGCGACATGCCCATCGCGGTCCTGATCGGCGGGCCGACGCTGGACAAGCTGGCCTCCATGGTGAGCTGGCCCGGCGTCGATGACTGGGACGTCATGGGCAGCTTCTACGGGGAGCCGTGCAAGCTCGTGAAATGCGAAACCAGCGACCTGACGATCCCGGCCAACGCCGAGATCGTGCTGGAAGGTCGCATCATCACCTCGGAGGGCTGGGTCCACGACGAGGGGCCGTACGGCGAGTACACCGGCACCTACGGCGGCGGCCTGCCCAAGAACAACCGCTTCGTGGTGGACTGCATCACCCACCGCAAAGACGCCATCTACCAGTACGCCACCATTGGCGGCCTCCATCCCGGCCGCACGGACATGGCGGCGTTCCACCCGGCCATCGAGGGCGACCTGTACCTCGCGATGGAGCGCGCCGGCATCCTGGTGCAGAACATCTATCTCCCGCCGGGCGGCTGCTCCAACATCGGCTACGCGCAGATCAAGTGCCGCTCGGGCGGCGACGCCAAGCAGGCGCTGGCGATCATGATGTCGGGCACACGGCAATGGATGCCCAAGCTCGCCTACGTGTTCGATGAGGACGTGGACATCTACGACGACGAGCGCGTGAAGTGGGCGCAGGCGTGGCGGCTGAATCCCGAAAAGGGGATCATGATCCTGCCCGGCATGAACATGCTGCCGCTCGACCCGAGCCTCGGCACCGACGCCCCGCCGGTCAGCGTGTTCAAGGCCGGGTTCGACTGCACGATCCCGGTGGCCAAGGGCGTGGACGTGCATTCCTACCAGGCCGCGACCGTGTCGGAGCCGCTAGACGTCGGCAAGAACACGGAGCCGATGTCCGAAGACGAAGTCCTCGAGCGCATGACGGCCATGCTCAAGGAGAAGCCGCGCACCTGGCGCGAGATCATCGCCGAGTTTGCGGCCCAGCCCTACCCGGCCGTGTACCGGGCCTTCGGGCAGTTGCGCCCGAAGCTCGGACGCATGGCCGACCAACGTCCCGACTATCCCTACACCTTCGCCGACTCTGATTTCGTATACGGCGACGGCTCGAACGGAGCTGACAAGAAGCCGTAGAGCGCGCCCCGTCCACCGCCGCCATGAACCCGAGGCTGCGTAGGTAGTCAACGCGATGAAACTTGGTGCTCTGCTGATGCCGTCCCACCCTCCCGAGCGAAGCATCCGGGACGGCCAGACCTGGGACTTGGACGAGCTCCAGCGCCTCGACGCGCTGGGTTTTGCGGAGGCCTGGGTCGGCGAGCATTTCACCGCCGCCTGGGAACCCTGCCCGGCGCCGGACCTCTTGATTGCCCAAGCGCTTTTGCTGACCGAACAGATCCGCCTCGGCCCGCTGGGCCACTTGCTGCCGTACCACCACCCGGTGGGGCTGGCCCACCGCGTCGCCTACCTGGACCACTTGGCGGAAGGCCGTTACCAGCTGGGCGTCGGCATCAGTGCCCTGCCCAGCGATCACCAGCTCTTTGGCGTCGACGCTTCGGGCGGGCGCAACCGCCGCATGACTTTTGAGTCGCTCGAGATGATGGTGGACCTCTGGACGCACGGCCCGCGCGAGCGCCGCGGCGAGTTCTGGTCCATGGGCGTGCCGCACACCGTTTTCGACACGCTCGGTTTCCACCTGCGGCCCTTCCAGCGCCCGCATCCGCCGATCGCGATCGCGGGCCTGACGCCCGGCTCCGAGAACCACCGGCTCGCCGGCGAAAAGGGCTACCTTCCGGTCAGCCTGAGCGTGAGTCCTGACCCGGCCATCACCGCGGCCCATTGGGTGGCCGTGGAGCAAGGGGCCGCCCGCAGCGGGCGCACGCCGGACCGCCGGGAGTGGCGCGTCATCCGGGACGTTTACGTTGCCCGGACGGACCAGGAGGCACGCGAACTGGCCATCGGCGGCGCCATGGGGCGGTGTTGGCGGGAGTTTCTCCTGCCGCTCTACCTGGGACTGGGGTTGGGCCCGCTGTTGAAGATCGACCCCTCGATGCCTGACACGGCGATCGATCTCAAATACTTGGCGGAGCATTTGTGGCTGGTCGGCGCTCCGCCGACGGTCGCCGGCCGCATCCGCGACCTCCAGACCCGCACCGGCGGCTTCGGGTATTTGCTGATGACCTCCTACGACGCGACCGGGGAGCGTGCCCCCTGGGAGCATAGCCTCCGGCTGCTCGTCGAGGAGGTGCTGCCCCGCGTGTCCGACCGTCCAAAGGGTGGTCCCGCGCACGCCGCGACGCCGGTGGGGCGCGCCACGCCCCACGCCGGCCCACCCGTCCACGTCTGACCCAGGTTAGGTGGCAAAAGCGTAATCACCGCACGCCGCCCAAACCAGAACCCAACATGGAACAGATCAAGACGCCGATGGTTTATTACCGCGGAGGGACCAGCAAAGGGGTCTTTGTGGACCAGCGTAATCTCCCGACGCGGGACCCCGAGGACTTGGAAGCCTGGATCCTCGCCATCTATGGCTCGCCCGACGAACGGCAGATCGACGGCCTGGGCGGGGCGGACCCGCTGACCAGCAAATTCGCGCTGATCGGTCCACCGACGCGTGCCGACGCCGACATCGACTACAAGTTCTACCAAGTCTCAATCGAAAATTATCGGGCGAGCAAGGACATGAACTGCGGCAACATCTCCTCAGCCGTGGGCCCCTACGCCATCGAGCAAGGATTCCTCAAGGCCGAGGGCGACTCGACGACCGTCCGTGTGCACGCCACCAACTTTCACCAAATGATCTACGTCACCGTGCAGACGGAAAACGGCCTGCCCAAGGTGCTCGGCTCTCAAAGCATCTCCGGCGTGCCTGGAACCGGCGCGCCGGTCACCGTGGATTTCCGCGACACCGTGGGCACGCACGGCAGGGGGTTGCTGCCCACGGGCAACCCCAAGGAGACCATCGACGTCGAAGGGGTGGGAAAACTTGAGGTCTCCATCGTGGACTTGGCCAACCTCATCGTCTTCGTCAAAGCCGAAAGCCTCGGCCTGCAGGGCACGGAGGACCCGGTAGAGATGTCCGACAACAAGAAGTTGATGGAGAGTTGCGAGACCATCCGGCACACCGTCGGCGTCAAACTCGGCTTGGCCAAAGCCATGAGGGAAGCGGCGGACAAATGCACGTTGACGCCCTTTCTTGGGATCGTGGCCAAACCGCAGGACTGGAGCGAGTACGGCACGCGCAAGCCGCACCACGCGAAGGAGTGCGATTTCCTGGCCCGCTCAACTTTGGGAGGGCAGGTGCACAAGGCGTACATGGCTTCGGGAAGCGCCTGCACGGGCTTGGCGGCTTTGTTGCCGGGCACGGTGGTCAGCGAGGTGTGCAAAAAATCGGGCCAAGAAGGCAAAATCCGGATCGGTCACCCTTCCGGCCTGCTGGAGGCCGAAGCAGCCTACGAAAAGAGGGGAGAGCAGTACGTCGTTAAACGCGCCGTTTTGGTCCGCACCGCCCGTCGCCTGCTCAACGGCGAGGTGTTCGCCGCGATCGACCGGCTGCCTTGGAAGAAAGGGGCGAGTCAACGGGCCGATGTCCCTCCCGGGGCCAGCGACTCGGCGGGTGCTGAAATGGCGACGGAAATCCTCCAGGCAAGCTGATCTGGCACTCACGGATCCCTCCTCCATGGTTCGCGATTGAATCCCGTTGGCTGCGCCCATCACTGCGTATGAGCTACGTCGCCCTGGCCACGGAGAAGTTCGACGCGGTGGTGCGCTTCTACGGCGAAGCGCTTGGCTTTCCGGTGGTCGCCGAATGGGACCGGCCAGGAGGGCGCGGCCGGCGCTTCGACCTGGGCGGTGGACTGCGTTTGGAGGTCCTTGATAACGCGCGGGAGCGGCGGCCCCTGCGCCTGTACGAAGCGGGAGAACGCACGCACGTCGTGGTCGAGGTGGACGACGTCGAGGCGGCCCACAGACGACTATCAATCAAAGCGTCCCCTCCACAAGCCGTCTCCTGGGGAGCCCGACTTTTCCAGGTGCGCGACCCCGACGGCGTGCCCGTCACGTTCTTGCAGTGGGACCCGCCCGAGGAGACCCCCTCTTGCCCATAAAGCGTTTGATCGTTGGCATCTCCGGGGCCACGGGCGCCATCTACGGCATCCGGCTCCTCGAGGTTCTCCGCCCGTTAAACGGGATCGAGACGCACCTCGTCATTAGCCCCGCGGCGCGACGCACCATCGGCTTGGAAACCGACCGCACCGTTGCGGAGGTCGAAGCGCTGGCGGACCAAGCGCACCGCGCCAGCGACATTGCTGCGGCCATCTCCTCGGGCTCTTTCTGCGCCGCTGGGATGATCGTGGCGCCTTGCTCCATGAAGACGGTTTCGGGGATCGCCACGTCCTACTCCGACAATCTGCTGTTGCGGGCCGCCGACGTCGTATTGAAGGAGCGCCGCCCGCTGGTGCTGCTCGTGCGCGAGACGCCTCTGCACCTCGGCCACCTGCGCCTGCTGGTGCAGGTGGCAGAAATCGGGGCCGTGGTGATGCCGCCCGTGCCGGCCTTCTATCACCGGCCCGCCACGTTGGCGGCAGTGGTCGATCAAACCGTCAACCGGGTTTTGGACCTGCTGGGCATCGAGCTGGACGCGGATCTGTTTCCACGCTGGACGGGGCCGAACGGCAGCTCGCAGCAAAGCCTTGGCCAAACCGGTGTGTCCACGAGCCGCTCCACGTCGTAGTGGACGGGTTTGCCCGCTGCAGATGAGACAGGCTTCTACAGGCTCACCATTACCGCAAAGCACCAACTAACAAGAAACCCCAACCGATGCCTACCGTATCCCACAAAATCACCATCCGAGCCCCCAAAGACGAAGTCCTCGCCGCTCTGACCACCGCCGACGGGCTTAAGAAGTGGTTCGCGCCCAAACTCGAGGGCGATGTCGGCCGAGGTAGGTCGATGATTTTTCGCTTCAACGACGGCACGTCGTTCCGCTGGAAAATTACCGAAGCCTCCGGTTCTACCGTGCGGTGGGAGTGTGTGGAGGGACCAGGTCAGGCTGCCGGATCGACGGCAACCTTTCGGTTGTCCGACAAAGGCGAAGGGCAAACCTCGGTGGAATGCGATCACGAAGGTTGGCCGGAGGGACACGGCGCACTTAAGACCTGCAACACCCTGTGGGGTATCTCCATGGGTCACCTCAAGAGCTACGTCGAAAGCGGCGACGTGGCGGCAGTTCTGCACTGAAGCGCCTGGTGGTCTTGGTGTTAGGCGGGTCGGACTTGGCCACAGACCTGGGCGCAGGCGACACCGGTTTGCGCGACGAGGTTGGCCGTTTGGTTGCCCTGGGCTTTCCCGGCAAGTTGGCGATCGGTCCCGCGCAGGTGGAAGCAAGCAACGCGGCGCTCACCTCGAGCGACACCGAGGTGGACAAGGCGCGTGCCGTTCTCGCCAACGCCGAGCAAGGATCCGGCGGACAGACCGTTGAGGAGTGCGTGGCGCGCAAGGCCCGCCACACCCTGGCCACCGCGGGGGTGACCCTAACTTGACCGGACCAAAGCAGTAGCAAAACAAATTCTCAGGAAGTACTGAATGTCTTGTTCCCGGGTGTTGCATACGCGGCGTCCTAAACGCGCACGCAGCGATCGCCCGCCCACGCCGCCGGGCAGGAAAACGCGTCCTGCCTACTTTTTCAATTCTGCCCACGTACTTTGCGTCATCGATCAGCTCCCATCCGCTGGCGGTCGCGACCTCCCCTTCAAACTAACCCAACCATCCCAAGAGAAACTATCATGAACGCAACGCAGACCACTGGTTTGCACAATGCCGCGAGCGTCTTCGACTCACGCATCTACGCCGACATCTTCAGCACGCAGGCCATGCGCGCCGTCTGGCTGGACGCCGCCCGCATCGCGCGCTACCTCGAGATCGAGGCGGCCCTGGCCAAGGTTCAGGCAAGCTTGGGCATCATTCCCCGGGAAGCCGCCGAGGAAATTGTCCGTCACTGCCGGGTTGAGGAGATGGACTTTGCCAAGCTGAAGGCAGCGACGGAGCACATCGGTTACCCGGTGCTGCCCGTGGTGCAGCAACTGGCGGCAGCCTGCCGGGACGGGCTGGGTCAATGGTGCCATTGGGGTGCCACCACGCAAGACATCACCGACACGGCCACGGTGCTGCAAATGCGGGAAGGCCTCGAACTCGTCGAAGGGGACCTGGAAGCAGTCTGCGATGAATTGGCGCAATTGGCCAAAGCCCACCGCGACACGCCGATGGTCGGCCGGAGCAACCTCCAGCAGGCGATCCCGATGACCTTCGGCTACAAGGTGGCGGTCTGGCTGGCGGGCTTCGAACGGCACCGCGAGCGCTTGGCCCAACTGAAGGAGCGCGTGCTCGTGGGCGAGTTCGGCGGAGCGGTCGGCAACCTCGCGTCGCTCGGTCAGCGGGGTTTGGAGGTGCAAGCCGGGTTGATGCGGGAGTTGGGACTGAAACCGCCGCCGATCGCGTGGCACACCGTGCGCGACACCGTCGCGGAGGTTGGTTGTTTCCTTGGTTTGGTCTGCGGTTCCCTTGGGAAGGTTGCGCTTGACGTGAAGGTGATGGTCGCCACGGAAATCGGCGAGCTGCGGGAACCGGCGGGTGGTGGCGGGCGCGGCGCCTCGAGCACCATGCCGCAGAAGCGCAACCCGATCTCCTGCGCCTACATCACGGCCTGCAACGGCGTGGTGCGGCAGCACGTCGCCGCGTTGCTCTCGGCGATGGCGGCGGATTTCGAGCGGTCTACCGGACCTTGGGAAACCGAATGGATCGTCTTGCCCGAGATCTTCTGCCTCGCCGCGGGCGCGTTGTCCCAAGCCAAATTCTTGTTGGGTGGCTTGGAGGTCCACGCGGAGGCGATGGGTAAAAACCTCGACCTGACGCAAGGCTCCGTCTGCACGGAGGCGGTGATGATGGCGCTTGGACCGAAGATGGGCCGGGAAAAGGCCCATGACCGTCTCTCGCAGGTCTGCCGCGACGTGGCCCAAGGCAAAGGCTCGCTCCTCGATTTGTTGAGCGCTGACGCCGAGATCGCGAAAGTTCTCGACCGTGCGCAACTTGAGGAGCTGCTGAAACCCCGCCATTACCTTGGTCTCTCGGGCGAAATGGTGGATCGCGTCCTGGCCGGCCGCGCCTGACGCTGCTGCCCGTAATCCCGCACTTAAAGCACCAACCCGCCGCAAGTCGCCAACCCCAACCCTAAGCGGCTCAAGGAGATCTCATCACGTATTTTGTCATCCTTTGCTTCGATAAACCTAACGTGGGCGAATTGCGCGAGCAGACCCGCGGCCCGCACTTGGCATACCTCAAAGCGCACCACGCCGTGATGCACCTGGGCGGCCCAATGGAGAACGACCAAGGTGGCATTGTGGGCACCCTGTTCGTGGTCAACGTCGAGAACCGGGCCGCCGCCGAGGCGTTCACGCAGGAGGAGCCGCTCCACCGGGCGGGCGTCTTCGAGTCTGTGGTGGTGCGTCGCTGGCGGCAGATGCAGCCGGAGGTCGAACCTGTGGCCAACACCGCCCGGGAGGCCGCGCTGGCGCTCAAGCAAGAAGGAATGTGAAGACGAGTGGCCCGCCGCACGCCGGGACCTTTGCCGCTACCACCACCAGAGATTGGTAGGGCAAGGCGAGTAATGCGAGACGCCGCCAAGCAGCCCGGAGGGCGGACGCGCATCCGGCGAGGTCGCGGCAGCCGCGGTCAGAGGGGTAGAAGCCGCATCCGTGCGGAAAATTACGTTTGGGTCCTAAACGCAAGGTCTCGCCGTTGGCTCTCGGCTGCACCCCGGCGGGTTTGGGATCCGGCCGCGCCGCCGAGCCAGTCCCCTGGTCAACCGGCACGAATCTCGCCGCTGCGCGGCTGGCGGGACCTGCCCCGCCCCGATGCTTCATCGGTTGCCACTTTTGGGCGGGTATAACCGCTCGAGCACCCTGGGCAGCTCTTTCTTCACAAAGTCCCGGGAAGTCGCGTGCCCAAAGAAGTGCGTCGCCTTCTCCGCCAGGACCAAGTGCGCGAGCCCGTGCATCGTGGACAGGGCGCCGAAGAGGTCGGCGGCGTCCTCGAACCGATCCAAGTCCATCCCAGCCTTGCCCTGGTAGGCAGCCACGGCCCGGCCGAGCCGCATCCCGGGCTTCAGGCTCGCTTGCGGGTAGCGGGGGTCGTCGCGGTTGACTAGTTCGTTGCGGAACATCAGCCGGAAGTGGCCGGGGTGGTCCACGGCGAAGGTGACGAAGGCGCGGGCCAAGGCGCGGATGTTCGCCACGGGGTCGTCCGAGTGCCCGGCTTCCTCCAGGTATCGGTCCACCCGTGCATAGGCCAGCAGGGCCACCTCGGTGAGCAGTCCTTTGGTGCTCCCGAAATGATGCGCCGGGGCGCTCGGGGAGACGCCGGCGCGCTGGGCGGCCGCGCGGAGCGAGAAGCCTTCGATGCCGCGCTCGGCAATGAGTTCATCGGCCGCCTGGATCAGGGCGGCGCGCAGGTCGCCGTGGTGGTAGGTCGCTCTTTGGCGAGGCACCGCCCGCTTTATCTTCACAGCGTTCAAATTCATCTTGACGGCGTTCATATCAGCGACGATCTCCAGATTCCGTACAGCCAACGTACCACGCACCACAAGGAGATTACTCTGCAAGACAAACCCGTCGCCCTGGTCACCGGGGTCAACCAAGAAACCGGCCTTCAGATCGCCAAGGATCACGCTTTGATCGGCAAAGCCGAAAACATCCCGGTCAGCGCACCCAATCCAGTCGTCTCCGTCAGTCCGGTGGTGTTGTCAGCTCCGGGGCGCATCGTGGATCTACAGATGCGAGTTTCCGCACCGACGACCGGGCGCGGCCTGCCCATCATCTTGCTCTCGCACGGGCATGGAAGGTCGAACCATCTCTCCTCGTTGAATGGCTACGGTCCGCTCGCAAATTTCTGGGCTGCTCACGGCTTTGTCGTCATCCAGCCCACCCATCTGAGTTCAAAGACTCTGAGCCTCGATCCAAAGACTCCCGGGGCACCCTTGTTCTGGCGGTCCCGCGTGGAGGACATGAAGCGCATCCTCAACGGGCTTGACCTCATCGAGGCTTCCGTTCCGGAGATCGAAGGGCGCTTGGACCGGAGCCGGATCGCTGTCGCCGGGCACTCCTTGGGTGGGCATACGGCGGGGATGTTGCTGGGCGCGCAACTGACCGATGAGGATGGAACGAAAGTAGACTTGGCCGAGCCCCGGATCAAAGCGGGTGTGCTGCTGACCCCGCCTGGAAACGGCGGTGCCGATCTCGGCGGGTTTGCGGTTGGAATTCCATTCTTTCGGCACCCCAGCTTTGCCGAGATGACGACGCCCGCCCTCGTGGTCGTGGGCCCCCACGACGTCTCCCCCCATCTGACGGTTCGGGGTGCAGACTGGCATGCCGATCCGTACCGGCTGAGTACCGGCCCCAAGTGCTTGCTGACTCTGGTCGACGCAGAACACGGGCTGGGCGGGGTTTCCGGATACGACGTCGCTGAAACGACGGACGAGGACCCCGAACGAGTGGCGACGGTCCAGCGGCTGACCTGGGCCTACCTGCGCAGCGCACTCTACCCGGAAGACCCCGCCTGGTCCGTGGCCTGTGCTGCCTTGGCTGAGCTCAACGAACTGGGCCGGGTCGAGTCGAAGGGCTGGCTCCCTGGTGACGTAGCCGAGGCGAGTCCGGCGCTATCTTGACGACGACAAGGAACTAACATGAAAAAGATTTGGTTTATCACTGGCGCATCCCGCGGCTTCGGCCGCACCTGGACGGAAGCCGCCCTCAAAAGAGGTGACAAAGTCGCCGCGACCGCCCGCGGCGCGGCCAGCGTGGCCGACCTCACGGAACGCTTCGGCGACGCCGTCCTACCACTGGCCCTCGACGTGACCGAGCCCGACCAGGCGCGCGAGGTCGTCGCGCAGGCCCATGCGCACTTCGGCAGGCTGGACGTTGTGGTGAACAACGCGGGCTACTCGTTGGTCGGCACGGTCGAAGAGGCGGGCGTGGATGAGGTTCGCGCGGTGTTCGACGCGAACCTCTTCGGCGCGCTCCGGGTCGTCCAGGCCGCGCTGCCCGTGCTGCGCCAGCAGGGCCGCGGGCACCTCCTCGGCGTCTCCAGCGGCCTCGGGATCGTGGCGATGCCGCTCATCGGCTTCTACTGCGCCACCAAGTGGGCTTTCGAAGCGCTCCACGAAAGCCTGGCGCAGGAGGTCAAGCCTTTCGGCATCAAGGTCACCCTGATCGAGCCCGGCGCCTACGCCACCGAGTTTGGCAGCCCCGCGTCGCTGAAGATGGCGGCGGGCATGGACGCCTACGCCGAGTTACGGCAGCGGGTCTTCGGTCGTCTGACGAGCGCGGAACGCGGCGACCCGAAAGCGACTCCGGAGGCCGTCCTCAAGGTCGTGGACGCGGAGGACCCGCCGCTACGCTTTATCCTTGGCAGCGGAAACCTGCCGATGGCGCGCGCCGCTTACGCGGAGCGCCTGGCCACTTGGGAGGCGTGGGAGGCCGTCTCGAACGCGGCCCAAGGCGAGCCGCGCAAACAAACCGTCGCATCTCTCTAGCCGGGTCGCCCACCATCGGGGATGGCTGCTTAGGGAAGGCCTGGATGCTCGCGGCGATCCTGAACAGGGGGTGACCTTCCCGCCTGCTCCGCGAGGCCAAGCAGGACGGAGAGCGGAGTGTGGAACGTTTCTTGCCGCTAGCCCGGCGGTGGGGATGTTGCATTCGGGGGGGTAGAAGCCGCGCGCGGGCGAAAGTTGACGGTTTTGGGCCCTCCCCGCAACGATCATCCCACGGTGGCTGCGGGTGCACCGCGGCGGGCCGGCGGTGGAAGTAGGCGCCACTCATGCGCTCACCCGCCGAGGTTGACGCCCCCTTCTTGCAAAGTGTTCGCTAACCCGACCAAACACCTAACGAAAACCTGCCTAATTTCAGCTGGGGCCGAACACCTCAATGGTCCTCAGACAGCAGCTCGATGTAGCGTCGCGCCGAGTGCTCGATGGCAGCGCTGCCGTCTTGAAGAATCTGACGCCCGACGGCGAATCCGTAGACGCGGTCGATGCGCCATGGCTGCAAAGTGTCGGCGATCCGCCTGACGGTGGCGGCGGACAGCGGGATCCGGTTCGGGTAGCTCCACAGGAAGGTCACGCGGCGCGGGTCCGCCACGACCTGAAGCGTGTCGCCCGTCAGCAGTACCCCGTCCTTGCCAGCGCCCGTCGTCCAGTAAAGCACCGCGTCGCCGGGAAAATGCCCTCCCAGCCGGATCAGGGTCAGATCGTGACTGAGCGCGAGCGTATCACCTTCCCAGAACTGGATCGCCGGATCCGGCCTCATCACCCAAGCCCGGTCCGTGGCATGGAGGTGGACGGGACAGTCGAACGCCGCAGCCCAACCTTGGCACCGCGTGTAGTAGTGAGGATGGGAGATGGCGATCCCGGCAAGCCCACCCAACCCTTTGATCAACTCGACCGTCGCATCGTCGATCAAGGCGACACAATCCCACAAAAAGTTTCCGGTTGGCGTCCGGATCAGCAGCGCCCGTTGTCCGATCGCAAAGTCGGGTTCTGTATGGATCTCGAACAAGTCCGGCTCCAGCCGCCGTCAAGCGTTGACGTGGTCCGCGCTCAACTCCTCTGGAGTCGTCCAGGCCTGTCCGGTCCGCGACACGTACTGCCTTTCATCCTCGCATACCGGGCAGCACGCCGGCGGCGAGGGTGCCTCGGCGTAGGAAGTGCCGCACTCCTTGCAGAGGTGAATGGGCATGGTCGAGCGCCCGGGTTTCAGCCGTGAGCCATGAGGCAGGGGGAAAAGATCGACGCCCCAGGTCTCTACTTGCCCAAGTTTTATAGAACAATTGGTCTCCCGCAAACGTCGACTTTGGCATGGAGGGGGGGTGGAAGGACGCAAGGGGGCGATCAGGCGCGCGGAACGGCGAACGCGGGCATGGACGCGTGGTCGGTTTCCAGGGCCAAGCGCGAGGTGAGCAAGCGGTCGAGCGAGAACCGGCCACCGCCCGCCATCATCAGCACGAGGGTGAAGCCGACGACCAGCAGGTGGTCCTCGAGGCCTTCGCCGCGCTGGCCGACGCCTCCGGCCCTGCCCAGGGCGAGGAATTGGGGTGGTCGGTCGAGGACAAGAACACCCCCGTCCGCCCGGCCAAGCCCCTGACCTTGAGGCGATGAGACCTTAAGTTGACGCCCATGCGCTCGGGCGGAACGCCGCCGGATACTCCTCGCGTGCGTCGAGCTGACCCGCCCGCAACCCCTGCCCGCAACGCTTCGCGCAGCGAGGCGTTGCGGGGCTGCGCGAATA
>CAXUNV010000005.1:28508-30963 GCA_964252355.1 uncultured Chthoniobacterales bacterium
CCCCGCCCGCCCGGGCGGGGCGCCGGGGCTGCGCGAATATCCGGGGTCAAAGCGGGTTTTCACCTGCGCAGCGGGCAGGGTTAGAGCCTTGCTCTGACAGGGGCGCGAGTCACCCCAGAAGCGCGCGTCCACCTTCGTGCCCACCCCCGCGATCCCGCGGCCGCGGCCGCGCCTGCGTGTGACGCGCCGTCAGACCCCTTGGTCGACACTTACGGACGGGCCAATCTCTCCACGGGCACGCCTACCTCCGCGCCTGCGGGCGTGCACAAGGCGAAACTGAGGAGGCCGACGGTGCCGGGCGGCGGCGGCACGCCGTTGCCCGCCCAAGTGTTGGCGCCGACGTGGTGATGATAATCACCATAAGCGAAGAAGAGGGCGCCGGGAAAACTGCGCTGGACGACGCGCATGCCCAACTCCCCGACAAAGAGTTGTTCGGCAAGCCCGAGATCGCTGACGCTAAGGTGCACGTGGCTGAACGTCGAGGGCGCGGTGCCGGCGGTAGGAGGCTCCTCCCGGAGCAGGTCCCGCAAGTCGAGCGGCCAAGTGAAGATGGCCAAATCTTCGCCGGCGGGCGCATCCGGGCAGCGCGGCCAATCGGCGAAGGGCCGGTCCCAGGTGAGTTCGACGCCGTTGCCGTCCGGGTCGCAACCGTAGACCGCCTCGGAGACGCCGTGGTCGGAGTAACCGGCGAGGCGCACGGCTGGGTCCGTTTGCGCCCAGGCGAGCAGCCGGCGCGCGGCGGCGGCCAAGGCCGCACGGTTGGGCAACAGGAACGCCGTGTGGAACAGGCCGGCGGTACCGGGCGGCCGCGGCCGGGCTTGGGCATCTTCGACCAACCGCAGACGCAAGGTGGCCCCGGTGCTGGGTGAATGCTCCGCTGGTTCCGGCCGTTCCCAGACCGAGACGCCGGGCTCGCGCGAGCCTTCGACCAACCCGAGTAGGTCCGCGTAGAAACGCCCCACCCGGTTAGGGTTCGCGGTGAGGAGTTCCACTTGGCGGATGGTGCCCGGGTGCAACTGTGGTTTGGTCCCGCCAGCGGCCGGGGCCAGGGGCGCGGACGGGGGACCGACGGAATCCTTCATGAAGGGATGGCAGGGTTGAGTTGCCGACTCAGCGCGTCGCGGCCACCACGGCCCCGATGCGCTCGCGCGCTTTGGCCAGGGAGCCGGCGCGCACGTCGTCGCCGCCGCTCGTGTTCTCGGCATGGACAAATTCGACTTCCGTGATGCCGATGAAACCCAGGATGGTGCGCAGGTAAGGGTCCTCATGGTTTAGGCCGGCCATCGCCTCGCCGGGACCGTAGCCCGCCCCGCCGCGCGCCGTGATGATGAAGGCGCGTTTACCATTGACCAACCCCTGGTAGGTGGCGGGATCGAAGGTGCGCCCGGCGCGTACGATTTGATCGACCCAGGCTTTGAAGGCGGCGGGGATGCCGAAATTGTACATGGGCACGCCGGCCAGCAGTACGTCGGCAGCAAAGAGTTCATCCACGAGGCCATCGGAGACGGCGATGGCGGCGGCCTGCTCGGAGGTGCGCTGCGCAGGCGGGGAGTACGCGCCGCCGATCCAAGCTTCGGTGACGAGCGGAACGGGCTGGCGCCCCAGGTCGCGGTAAACGGTGCGACCGTCGGGGTGCGCCGCTTGCCATTGGCGGGCGAATTCGGCCGTGAGTTGACGGGAGTGGCTGCGCTCCCCGCGCGCGGAACTGTCCAGGTGAAGTAAGGTGGGCATGGTGAACGGGTAAAGGGACTTTAGATTCGGTCGTTTGGATCCGGCGCAACGGAAGTCCGATGCACGGATCTGGGTTCAGGCGTGGGTGGCCGCAGGTTCATCGGAGGGTTGGGGTGCCCCGGTCGACGGGGGTGGGGGTCGCCGTGCTGGTACCGCCTGCGGCCAAGCGCACGGTGAGCAGCCGGTCCAGGGAGAAGCGGCCCCCGCCCGAGATCATCAGCGCGAGCGCCAAGCCGATGACGAGCAGGTGGTACTCGATGCCTTCGCCTTTCTGCTGGCCGGACCAGTTCATGAAAAAGCCGTTCGGCGCGTGGACCATCAGGATGGCCACAGCCATGTTAACGGCCAAGCCGAGCGCGGCCAAGCGGGTGCCCAAGCCCACGAAAAGACCCAGGCTGCCCAGGAATTCCGCGGCGATGGCCAGCGCCGCAAACAACGCAGGGATGTGCATTTGGCCGGTGAAAAAACCCATGGTGCCGTTCAGACCGTAGCCGCCGAACCAGCCAAGGGTTTTCTGCGCGCCGTGGGGAAAAAAGACGAGGGCCAACGCCAATCGGCCAACCAGCGGCGCCCAGTCGGTCGAGGTGCGCACGAAGGGATACAGGGGTGAAGTGGTTTTCATAGGCGATCGGATCTTTCTCAAGACGGTGAGGGCCAGCGGCGTCTCGCGGGTTGACCGCGTTTGGGCAACGGCGAGCTTGGTCACCACGCCGACTATTAATGC
>CAXUNV010000006.1:0-1158 GCA_964252355.1 uncultured Chthoniobacterales bacterium
CTCGGACGCAGCCCCTTGCGGGTGCCGCGGAGTGGGGGCGGGTGGTGGAGTTTGGAGCAAGCCATTTCGGGAACCGCGAAGCGGTGGCATGATCCAGAGCCTTGGGGTGAAACCCCGGGTCGGTGATGGTGGGGGGAACAGCCCTGAAAGCCCGCCCACACTGGTGCGCGACGCGGCGGGGGCCAGCGCCCCCCCACAATGCCTCGGAGCGCTGCGGGCGGGAACGGGGCAAGGACGCGAGACCATCTCCAGGCTCACGACTCGGCTTCATCTTCAATCCGAGTTGGCGGCGGGTAAGGCAAAACACCTCTTGTCCTACCACTGTCCTTGATGCCCGCCGTCATCGCCACCACCGAACGCCTCACGCTCTGTCCGCCACCTGCCGGTCGCGGGGAACCGCCCACCGTCGGGAAAAACTGCCTTTACAGAACTCCCTTTTTCGCGAGGGGTCCATGGAAGCCCGTCGCGCACCGATGCCGGCCCCTTCATCACTGATGTCATCTCCCGTCAACCCAGCCAAACCGACATACTCGGTCGATGCCGAACGTTGGTTGGTCAGCGAACCGCAGGAGTTTTGGAAATTTCGCGGCCTTTACGCCCTGTTGGTGAAACGCGACTTCGTGGCCTCCTACAAGCAGACCGCGCTTGGTCCACTCTGGTTTTTCTTCCAACCGTTCCTCGCCTCGTTGGTTTACGTCGTGATCTTCGGCCAGATCGCCCGGTTATCGACCACCCAATTGCCCCCGCTGGTGTTTTACATGTCAGGCATCATCGTCTGGGGCTATTTCGGCAACTGCCTGCAACAGGTCTCCTTCACGTTTTTGGGCAGCGGCGGGTTGTTCCGAAAGATCTACTTTCCACGCCTGATCGTGCCGTTGAGCCAGATCAGCATGAACCTCTTGAATTTCCTGGCCCAATTGCTCGTGCTTTTTTTCGTGATCGCGGTTTACCGCGTCATTGGCGTCCGCGTCGACCTCAGTCCGTACATCGTGCTGCTGCCCGTGATCCTCTTGGAGATGGCCTTGTTGGCGCTCGGGTTGGGTTGCCTCATCGCGTCAGCCACGGTGAAGTACCGCGACCTCAGCATCACGGTCGGCTACACCATCCAACTCTGGATGTATGGCAGCTTGGTGATCTACCCGCGCGAGTCCGTCCCCC
>CAXUNV010000006.1:1197-25487 GCA_964252355.1 uncultured Chthoniobacterales bacterium
CTTTTGGACCTTAACCCGATGGCCACGCTGGTTGAGTGGTACCGCTCGAGCCTCTTCGGCACCGAACACGCTGCCCTGCGTCCTCTGCTGCTTGGCAGCGGCATGATCCTGGCCATCCTGATCTTAGGACTTTGGGTCTTCTCCCGCGCAGAAGGCACCTTCACCGACAACATCTGATGTCCGTCGTCGTCGAAGCCCGCAACCTTTCCAAGCGATTCTTCCTCGGCGAACGCAACCAGCGCGCCTTCTTCGAAGACATCGCGTTCCGGGCGAGCGCCGCGGTGAAGCGGTTGACGCGGCCGCAGGAGAAGGCCTCCGTTTCCAAACGCGATTTTTGGGCGTTACGCGACGTCGGCTTCCAGATTTCTCAGGGAGAAACGCTCGCGATCATCGGCCAGAACGGGGCCGGCAAATCGACGTTGCTCAAAATCCTCTCGCGGATCACGCAGCCGACCACCGGCACGGTGAAAGTCTGGGGTCGGTTGGCCAGCCTGCTGGAGGTCGGCACCGGCTTCCACCCCGAGTTTTCGGGTCGCGACAACATCTATCTAAATGGGGCGATGCTCGGTTTGTCGCGCCAGGAGGTTCGCGCCCGCTTTGACCGCATCGTCGAATTTTCCGAACTGGAACGCTTCATCGACGTGCCCGTGAAAAACTACTCAAGCGGCATGTACGTCCGGCTCGCCTTCTCGGTCGCGGCCCACCTTAACCCGGAGATCGTGATCTTGGATGAAGTGTTGGCCGTCGGCGACGCCGTTTTTCAGAAGAAGTGCTTCGACCGCATGGAAGAGATCATCAACGAGGGGCATGCGGCCATCGTGGTGAGCCATGCTTTGGTGCACATCCGCCGGATGAGCCAGCTTTGCATGTGGCTGGAGCACGGGGCGGTGAAGATGTTCGGACCAACCGCGGAGGTGGCGTCGGCTTACGAGAAGCAGACGACGCATGCCGTGGTGGCCCAATATGAGCCGAGCGCGCAGCCGGCCGCGCAGGCCTTGCTGCCGCCCGTGCACCTCCTGGGGTGGGCGGTGCAGAGCAAAACGGCCACCGGCCCGCACGCGTTGGAGGTAGGACAACTGCCGGTGACATTCCGGCTGGACGTCGAGACCTCCAGCCCGTTGCCGCAGGCCAAGGCTTTCCTGACGTTAACCGACATCCAAGGCTTGACCGTGTTCAGCCATGAGGCACCCGTCGGGCCATTGGAGGCAGGTCGGTTCGCGCTCCGCTTGGAGCTTCCGTTCCTCCCGCTCCGGCCCGGCGAATACATCATCACCTGCCGTCTGAGCGCCGAAGGCCACACCTTGGCCACGTTGCGGGTCACTCCCGAGTTGACCATGACCGAGCAATCCGGGGCATCGCCGAGCAACCGGGGCGTGTTGAACCTGCCGGCCAAGCTTTCGGTCGAGGGTTACGGGGGTCGCGCCGCCTGAGCACGCTGACCATGGCCGCATTGCCCGCTTTTTGGAATCGTTTGGAAAACTTGCGCCAGTGGGGCGACCGGGTCACGGGGGGCGGTCTGCGGGCACTTGGTCGGCGGACGCAGGCACGGACGGAAGCGCACTTCGGCCGGTTTCTGCTCGACCACGGGAAGGTGGCGGCAACTCTCCGCCAAGGGATGCGTCCGGTGCCTCCGCTGGCACGGTACCTCGAGCGCTTGCGCGGAACGAGCGGTGCGGCGGTGCTGCCGGATTTTGCGCCCGTCACGCTGGCCCGGCGGTCGCAGCCCTCCGAGTTGGCGGCGTTGGCCGGACGTTTGCCCGCGACGGCCCGCCCGATCTTCGCGCGCCTGCTGGAAAAAGCGGACCGACGGCGGGAGCGGCGCTGAGCGATGAAGCTGGTTCTCGACCTGCAAGGGGCGCAGAGCGACAGCCGCTTCCGGGGCATCGGACGCCAAACTTTGGCTCTGGCGAAGGCTTTGGCGGCATCGGCCGGAACGCACGAGGTCTCCCTTTTCCTAAACGGACGGTTGCCCGAAGCGACCGAGGCGGTGCGGCACGAGTTCGCCGGCTTGGTGCCGCCAGACAGAATCTGGCTCTGCGAACTGCCTGGCCCGGTGGCGGAACTCGAGGCCAAGAACGGCTGGAGAATGGGAGCCGCGGAACTGATCCGCGAAAAGTTCCTTGGTGGCCTCCGGCCGGACCTCGTCCACGTGCCGTCGCTGTTCGAAGGGTTCCACAACGAAGTCGTCTGCTCGGTGGGCCGCCTGCACGCCTCCTGGGCGACGGCGGTCACGTTGCACGATTTAATCCCGCTCCTGCGTCCCGCGGAGTACATGCCCACTCCCCAGTTTGAGCGGGTCTACCTGCGCCGCGCGCAGTCGCTCCTCCGCGCGGACCGGTTATTGGCTGTGTCGGAATCGTCGCGTCGCGAGGCCATCGACCGCCTGCAGGTGCCCGCCGAACGGGTTGCCGTCATCGGTTCGGGCGTCTCCCCGTTCTTTCAGCCGGTTCACTTCCCGGCCGAAGAACGTGCCGCCCGACGGCGGCGGCTCGGCATTACCCGACCATTCGTGCTGTTCACCGGCGGACTGGAACCGCGCAAGAACCTGGGCGCGCTGCTCGCGGCTTTCGGTCAACTTCCTCCCGCCCTGCGCGACGCCTACCAACTCGTGACGGTTGGCGTCTCGCACAACGAGGAGCGCCGCAGGCTGCGGGAGATGGCGAAAAACGACACCGATGCCCCGCTGCCGCTCGGCCACGTGAGCGACGACGACCTCCGTTTCCTTTACAGCGACTGTGCGGCCTTCATCTTTCCATCCTACCACGAAGGGTTCGGCCTGCCGGCGCTGGAGGCGATGGCGTGCGGCGCGGCGGTGTTGGGTGCCGACGCGACCAGCGTGCCGGAGGTGATCAACCGGGCCGACGCCCGTTTCCACCCGCACCGGCCCGCTTCGTTAGCCGAACGGCTGGCCACGGTCTTGTCCGATCCCCGCTTCCGGGCAGAACTCCAGACCTGGGGCGTCGACCGAGCGCGCGCGTTTACTTGGGAAGCGTGCGCCGGCCGGGCCTGGGAAGCCTTTCAGGAGGTGGTCGCTTCGCGCCGGTCCGGGGTCGCACTCGCGCGCATCCCTTTGAACAGGGCTGCCGGGCTCGTCAAACCGACCCTCGCGTTCGTTTCGCCCCTGCCGCCGGAAAGGACCGGGATTGCCACCTATGCCTCCCGGCTGCTGCCCGGCTTGGCGCGCCACTACGACGTCACTTGCGTGACCGGTCAAACCGTCGTCAACGACCCGTGGATCGCCGCCAATTTTCCGGTGCGCGACTTCCGTTGGTTCGAACGACACGCCGATGATTTCAGCCGGATCCTTTATCAACTCGGCAACTCGCCGGTGCATCGGGAAATGGTGTCGTGGATTTCGAGGCGTCCCGGGGTGGTGATGTTGCACGATTTCTACCTGAGCGACCTGCTTGCCTGGGAGGAAGAGACGGGGTTTGCACCGCACGCTTTCACGCAGGCGCTGGCGGAATGGCACGGTTTCGCCGCGTTGCGGGCCCTGGCTCGGGACCGTCGCGAGGCCATCCGCTCATTCCCGGCCAACGGCACAGTCCTTCGCGACAGCGTCGGGGTGATGGTGCATTCGCGCCACGCCCAGGGTTTGGCGGAGAGGTGGTTCGGTCCGGACGCGGCCACGCGCTGCCGCCAAGTTCCCTTCCCGCGGCACCCACCGGACAAGGTGAATCGCGCGGAGGCCAGGGCTCGTCTGGGACTACCGGCGGACGCCTTCGTGGTCTGCAGTTTTGGGTGGGTGGCGCGTGTGAAACAAAACCGGCGGCTGCTCGAAGCGTGGAGGCTGTCCGAGACCGGCCGGGACCCTCGCAACTGGCTGATCTTTGTGGGCGGCAACGGCGATGGCCCCTATTACGACGCGCTGGCCCGCGCGGTGGCGGACGGGCCCTGGTCGGCCCGGGTTCGCCTCACCGGGTTCACGGACGCCGACGCGTACCGAGACCACTTGGCCGCCGCGGACTTGGCCGTCCAGCTGCGCACGGACAGCCGGGGCGAGACCTCCGGGGCGATCGTCGATTGCTTGAGCTCGGGCGTGCCTTTGTTGACGAACGCGCACGGCGCCGCGGCCGAGCTACCTACCGAGGCGGCTTGCCTCCTGCCCGACCCGTTCACCGACGAGGCGCTCGCCGCCGCGCTGGACGGGCTTTGGAAAAACCCCAAGCGGCGGGCAGCCTTGGCAGAGGCCGGTGCGGCCTACGCCGAGCAGGTGCACCACCCCATCCACGCCGCGGATGAGCAACAGCGCACGATCGAAAGTTTTTATGCGGAAAGCCCTATCGCGGGCGAAGTGCACCTGCTGGAGGCGGTGGCCGCTTTGACGGCGCCGCCGGTCGACCCGACGGATGCCGACTGGGCGGCGGTGGCGGCAGCCGTCGCGCGGAACCGGCCGCGGTGGCGTCGTCCGCAACTCTTGCTGGACGTGACGCACGTGGCGCAGAACGACCTGCGCACCGGGATCGAGCGCGCGACGCGCGCGTTGGCGTTGGCCTTGTTGGAATCGCCTCCCGCCGGCTTTCGGGTGGAGTTGGTGCGCGCGACTGAGGGCCGATACGTCTACGCGCGCGGGTTTGCCGGGAAGTGGGCCGGCCTCCCTCCTGACGCGGGTTTGCCAGACCTCCCCGTGGAGACCGGCGGAGGCGATCTCTTCCTCGGGTTGGATTGGTGCGCGGACGTTGTGCCTGGGTCCAATCCCTGGTTTCGGGCCCAGCGCGCCCGGGGTGTGCGCGTCGTGTTCCTGGTGCACGACCTTCTGCCGGTGCTACGACCCGAATTCTTCCCGGCGGTGATGGCGCCGATGACCGCCGATTGGCTCCGGACGGTGGCGCAGGTGGCCGACGGCGCAGTCTGCGTCTCGCGAACCGTGGCCGACGAATTTCATGCTTGGCTGGAAAGCTCGGGTCCCAAACGCGAAGGCGCTCCCTTGGGCATCGGCTTTTCCCACCACGGCGCGGACCTGCGGTCCAGCGCGCCAACGGTCGGCTTGCCTTCGGACGGCGAGGCCACGTTGGCGGCCATCCGTGCACGCCCGACGTTCTTGACCGTCGGCACCGTGGAACCGCGCAAAGGGCACCGGCAAGCCCTGGCCGCGTTCGAAAAACTTTGGGCCGACGGCGTCGACGTCGGTTGGGCGATCGTCGGCAAGGCGGGCTGGATGATGGACGATTTCGCGCTGCGGCTGACCCAACACCCGGAGCGCGGCAAGCGCCTTTTCTGGTTGCGCGGCGCCACCGACGAGATGCTGGAGCGGGTGTACGGAGCGTGCCGGGTGTTGCTCGCCGCCTCCGAAGGCGAGGGCTTCGGCCTGCCCCTCATCGAGGCGGCGCAGCACGGCCTGCCGATCTTGGCGCGGGATCTGCCGGTTTTTCGGGAGGTAGCCGGCGAGCACGCCGTCTACTTTAGGGCAGAAACGCCGGACGGCTTGGCGGCGGCGGTCCGCTCCTTTGTGAACCGTCCGAACGAGCCGGCCGTAGGTCGGATGACATCCCTCACCTGGGCGGAAAGCGCCGCCCGGCTCGCACGGTTGGCGTTAGGCGCCAAATGGCACCAGTGGTGGCCATCCGCGAACGGCACCAGCGGGACGGGTGGCCATCACCAACCGTTGGTAGGGCAAGGCGAGGAACGAGACGCCGCCGGGCCTGAAGAAAGGTGAAGCGCGCCGTCTGGATCAAACGCGCCTTGCTCAGACGGGACGTCTGACCCCCGCCCGCAGCGCTTCGCGCCGCGTTGCGGGCCGGGCACCCCGCCGCACGCCGGGCACGTCTTGGGGCGGCCTCGGCAAGATTTCGTCGGCGGTGGCGGAGCACCGGCCCTCCCGGGCTTACGGTGGGCGACGAGCGCCGGCACCGTTTGCACGCCGGCAATCTTGAGGAATTCCAGCACGTCCGCCAAACGCTCGCCTTCGGACTCGCGGCTGAGGATCGCGACCACGGCCGGAGGCGCCAACGAGCATCGCCGAGGGCGTCGTAGAACGCCTTGTCCGCCTCGGCACCGGTAGCCGGCCTCGCCCCGATGCGCGCCTGCAAAGGCCGGGGGCGTTCTCGCAGCGGCAACACCTCTTCCAGACGACGAAGCTCGTTTCCGAGGGCGAGCTTGACGGCAGCGGTTTTTGTCAGGCCCTTGCGGATGGCCAACGCTTCCGCCAAAGCGTTGAGCTCTTCGTTGCGGATATCGAGCGGCATCGGTCCGGTGTGCAGCCGCAAAGGCTTAGGCTTGTTTGCGTCTGCGCTCGAGGGGCTGTCGCCGGCCCTTGTGAACGTTGATGGCCGCGCTTGGCGTTTTGGCCATGGCCTCGAAGCTCCATGGCTTTGCCCCACATCCGCACGCGGCGATGATGGCTGGTCTTCGGTGATCACCACAGGATTGACAAAATGACTGGTCATAAGTACCAGTCATTAATGCGGATCACCGCCACTGAGTTCAAAGCCAAATGTTTGGCCCTCATCGATGAGGTGCACGAGGGCGCCGAACCTATCGTCATCACCAAGCATGGAAAAGTCGTAGCTCACTTGGTCGGGGTCACCGTCGACGACCCGCTCGCCATGGCCCGCAAGGAACTAGCCGGTTCCGTCCTGGACTACGTCGACCCGTTTGGCCCTGCGGTGAAAGAAGCCGAGATCGAGGCCGAGAATTGAAGGGGAGCATGCGACCGCCGCTCCTCGATACCCATGCCTGGATTTGGTACGTGGAGGATCGGGGCAAGCTTCCCGCCCCCGAGATCAAAACGCTCAATGCGTTCCGTTCAGACGACCGGCCATTTCTCTCAGATTTCAGTCTTTGGGAGATCGCCACCTTGGTGAATTTGAGACGATTGACTTTGGACCGGCCCTTGGATCAGTGGCTGGATTTGGCCGCACGGCCCGCCGTCGTCAGGACCGTGCCGATCTCGCCCGCCGTCGCTCTGGAAATCTCCCGGCTTCCAGATTCCTTCCATCGAGATCCCGCCGATCGAACTTTGGTGGCGACCGCCCGGGCGCTCCGTCTTCCGGTCCTGACGCGCGACCGAAAGATCATTGATTCCGGGCTGGTAGAACTCTGGTTGCCTTAAACGGTGAAGACGAAGTGCCCGCGCGGATACCTCATTTGCGCGCATCACCCCCCGGCTGAAGCGCTGCCACGCCCTTGGGCCGGGAGCGCGGCCCGGCTGCTGGAGGTCGTGCGGCGCGAGCCGGATGCGCAGCCCCCCTCCATCTTCGCCGACGCGGCCCGACAGCGCTGAGGCTAAAACTGAGGCGTCCCGGTCATGCGATGTGCCGGTGGGGGAAGTTCGCGTTTTTCAAAAACGACGACGCTGTCGTAAAAGTGGACGGAATGCGTGCTGCGGGTGAAGGCGTCGACCGAAAACGAATTTTGGTCACGGGAATGCCAAGCGTTCAGCTGGTCGACCAAACCCTTGGCGTACTCCACAAACGACGCGTGGTGGCGATAGCCGCCGCCGTACTCCTTCCAATAACAAGTGTGCAGGTCTTCCACGAGGTAGACCCCGTCGTTCCGGACCGCCCCGAACAGGTTTTTAAAGGATACGGTCATCTGGTCCATGGTATGGCCGCCGTCGTCGATGAGAACATCGATCGGCTGGACCGCCGCGGTCAACCGCGCCAGGAAACCGGGATCGTCCTGCGAACCAATCCAGACTTCCACCCCTTCCTCCTCCGCGCCTTTGCAGCGCTCGTCCACGTCGACGCCAACGATCTTGGTCCCCGCGCCAAAGTAATGTTTCCACATTTGCAGGGAACCGCCGTGTTGAACCCCGATTTCGACGATCGTCGGACCGCGACCACGGAACCGCTCGAAGTGGCGATGGTAAATTTCGAAGTAGTGGGTCCATTTGTGGATCTGTCGCCCTGGGTTGGATTCGAAATAGGCCTGGAGCGGGTTCATCGCACGCCTTATGGCTTAGGCGGGGGGTGCGCGCCACCGTGAACTTCGGCCAAGCATGCTCAGAGCGGCCAAACCGCTCCAGCGGTTGGCAGGTTGTGGCGGGATGCTTTTTGCGGCCGCAGGTGGCGTACGAACGCGTGAATGGGACCGCGCGCGTGCCGGAAGCCTACGCAGTCGCTTGCACCGGGAGATCGATAGAGACGCGCTGGAATAGCTGGATCGGCACGCCCACTGAGACCTCAAGCTTTGGGAAGCGGTGGTTCGGTTCGTCGCAGGAGGCCCACGGTTTCGCCGCAAACCCCTCGCCGACAGTCTTTGTTCCGTGCCACCGCGCGTTGCACGGCGCTCCTTGACCCAGCAGAACTAGCCTTAAGACCTTGCGCCGGGACGACAGTCATGGTGATGAGTTTCGCTGAAATAACCCCTTAAAAGCCTTCCCACCGACGTGGGCCAAGGACGCGTCGGCCGGGCCGGCACTGCCGTCCGGCGCGCGCCCACCTCGCCGCATTGCTAAGCTCATTCCCCCGGCCTACCGTCTTGGCGTTTGATCTACCGAGCCCTCGTCCCTTTCACGCGACCATGGATCCCGAAAACCAGTGTGCAATTCTCGGCAGACCGCAACGCCACCATCTCTTGATCAGCGGCACCGGGCGTGCCGGAACTAGTCTGCTGGTACAAATCCTGCACGCTTGCGGGTTGGATACCACCTTAGGTCGCGACCGCCCCATTTCCTGGGACAACACCGCCTTCGCCGGTCATGAAACCATTCCCCTTCTTCCCGGCGACCACCCGTATGTGGTCAAGTCACCCTGGAGCTACCAATTTATTGAGCAACTGGTAGAGGAACCAAGCATCCATCTGGACGGGGTCATCTTGCCGGTGCGCCGTTTGGCGGAAGCAACCAGTAGCCGGATCATCCTTGAGCTGCAGCGCATGTACCAAGCTTTGCCTTGGTTGTTGGAGCTTGAAGATGAGTGGAGCTACCTCGCCTCGATTCCGGGAGGCGTCACTTACTCTTTGGAACCGCTCGACCAGGCGCGGGTTCTGGCGCACGGTTTCCATCGGCTAATCGAATGTCTGGTGGAACGCGAAATCCCAATCCACTTGATTTCTTTTCCAAGGTTTTGTGCGGACCTTGACTACCTTCACCGGGCGATTCGTCCAGTTCTTCCGGCCCCCCTCGATCAGCATCGTTTCAAGGAGCTGGTTTCACCGGTCATCCATTTGGAACGCGTCCGGGCGACGGGCGAAGTCAACGACGCCTTGCGGACGAATCCTGTTTCCACCGAAAGGACGGACGTTCCGAGGCTCGCGGATCTCCATAAAGCCGCCCTCAAGAGGGAGGTGAGACGGCTTTCCGATGAGGTGACGGCTTTGCAAAGCGAACTTCGTGTTTTACGCCAACAGAATGGGGCGACTCAAACTCCCGCCGTCTAAGTTTTTGGAGTTTTGGCCGGCTTGAGACCCACGCCAGTTTTCCACTCGCTCGGTTTCGCTTCTGTCGTTGATGGCAGCGACTCCTGCCGAAACGAGCGATACATAGGCCGGCGCGTCCGACCCAGTCTGCCGATTGATCAGGCGTCGCCGTTTGCCGGTTTGGGACGAACCAGGAGCACGGACCCGTCGACCTTCTCGACGGCTCCGGGCGGGAGCACGCCCCGCTAAGGAAGCCACGCCCCTGCGTACCCTCACCGCGCGGGACGCTTAGGGTTGGACCAATTGCTGCAGGTGGGCCCGGGTAGCCGGGTCATTGCAACCCTCGTCGCCGGCCGGTTCGGCCGGGCATACGCGGGGGCGGCCCGTGGCACGCGCACGCCCTCCAGAGTGGGCGCCGACCGCCTACCCTTGTGGGCTTGGCCGGGACCGTCCCGCCAGGGCCACCCCGGCCGCGTCCGCGATGAGGTGAACGTTCCTGCCGAAGCCCCCGCGCGAGTGGCCCAACGCGTCGTCTTCGGGCTCGGCGAGCCAGACTTTTCCCACAACCCCGCCGCCGAGCGGCTAGCGGCGTCCACGCACCAAAGCGCGTGGTCAAGCCGGCCCTCGGCAATGAGGTGGAAATGCAGCCCGGCCAACGTTTTATTCAGCGCGCCGTCCCCAATCCGGCGTCGCAAACGGTCGTACACGCCCTGCCAGTCGCCGTAGCGGCGGGCACCTCCCGCTACTGCGCCCACGAGTGAAGCTACCAGAAGAGGTCGTTGAGGGTGGCGCGGCGGTCGTTCCAGCGCACGCCGAGCCTACCCCCGGGCGGCAGCGGGTCAGCCAGGAGGGCGTGCGGACCACCGGTAAAGCCATAACGTCGCGCGATCGGGTCAGCTAACCCCCGCCATTGCTTTGTTAGACAGAACCTAGTGTCCCCACAATCAAGTCAATGGCATCACTCACCTCAAAGAGACACGAGGGAAAGCGAGGTTTTCCGGTCCTCGGCGAGGATTTTCAGTTTACTGATACCCTCGAAGCAAAATACACTCGCCCACAAAGCGTGACGAACTGAAGCCCTGGAACAAAAGACATATGAATCGGACCGAGTTGTTACTGGCTGGCATAGCGCGCGACGCTCGACTGCTGGAAGTCGGGCCCAGCTTCAGTCCGTTAGCGCCAAAGAGGGACGGTTGGAATACCTTTGTCATAGATCACCTCGATCGGCAGGGTTTGATCGCTAAGTACCGGGAGCATCCAGGGGTTGATGTCACGCGCATCGAGGAAGTCGATTCCGTTTGGCAGCGGGGTAGGCTGACAGACTGCGTCAATCCATCTTTGCATGGGTCCTTCGACGTTCTGCTTGGCAGTCATGTTCTCGAGCACATGCCGGACTTCGTCGACTTTCTTGACTCCGCTGGAAGTCTGCTGAGGCCGGACGGCGTTGTCTCCATGGCCCTACCCGACAAGCGATTCTGCTTCGATTTTTTTCGGCCCATCTCGACGACCGGCTCAGTTCTGGACGCGAACGACCAAAGGCGTTCTCGTCACTCACCGGGAGCAGTCTTTGATCATTTTTCATCGGCGGTTAGAAACGGAGGTCTGATTGCCTGGAGCCATGACTCTGCCGGAGCGCTGAATCTAATCCACACGCTCGAACAGACGCGGCAGCTGTATGAAACGTCGCTGGTCTCGGATGAGTACGTGGATACTCACGCGTGGCAATTCACACCGAAATCGTTTGAATTACTGCTTTTTGATCTTTGCTTTCTGGAGCGGACTGACTGGCAGATTCAATCTCTTACGCCATCCACGGGCTGTGAGTTCTATGTGAGGCTCTGCCGCGGCGGCCAGGCCTCCATCCGTCAGCTTGCCTCAGGAGCCGTCCAAACTCGGCGCCTGTCGCTGTTGAAAGGCATTATGGAGGACCTGCAAGTTGCGGCCAATGTTCCATCCGTTCCCGCCGAGGTCGCTTCGCCCTCCTTGGCGGCCGCCCGAGCTGACCTCGAACCGGCACAGAATACAAATTCTCCAGAGCTCAACAGCTACTTCGTTGATTGGCGTCCCGACGTTAAGAACGGTGCACGCCTCTTCGAAGGGGAATGGAGCTCAGCTGTCCCCGGGTTGCCGACCGGGAAAACTGCCTTGTTTGAAGATGCCCGCCTCGATTGGTTCGAAGAAAGACTAGGAGGGTTTGCCGGCCACAATGTACTGGAGCTCGGGCCCCTGGAAGGCGGCCACACCTACATGATGACGAGACGAGGCGCTACCGTGTTAGCCATCGAGTCGAACACCCGGGCCTGGCTAAGATGCCTGGTGGTGAAAGAGGCGGTCGGAATGCCCGGTTCTACCTTTCTACTTGGAGACTTCAATAGCTACCTTGAGGATGCGCCGCAATTCACTTTCACGCTTGCCTCCGGCGTCCTCTATCACCAAACAGATCCGGTCGGCTTCCTGGAGAAGCTAACGAAGACGGCACCCTGCATCGCGATCTGGACGCATTACTTCGACGCAGACCTGTTGAGAAGCAGTAACCAGCCAAGTGATAAGTTCAGCGTCACCCCCCGGCTAATTACCTCAAAGCGGGGTCGTGATATTCAATTGTTCGACCAACGCTACCTTGAAGCACTTGGATGGAAAGGGTTCTGTGGAGGGTCAGCGCCTGGCAGTTCTTGGTTGTGCCGGGAAGATATCATCGCAATGCTCGGGGATGAGGGCTTTTCTTGCGAGATCGGATTTGATCACCCGGATCACCCGAACGGTCCAGCGTTTTGCGTCTTTGCCAGAAAAACTCGCTAATTTCTCCCCTAGTCCGCGCAAGGTTTTTTCCTTAGAAAGAAAAACCTGGGACCGCGTCATATGACAATCGAGTCTTTGACAAACGCACCTGTGCTCGATGAGATGATCGTCACATGCAGGGCTAACTCTACAACACTTTGTCGGGTATGACTTGTTGTAGTTAGGGCATGCTGAAAACCTGCATCAGCGACCTGCTAGCCAAGGGGATTGTAAGAGGCGGCACACCATGCAGCGGGAGTAAGCTCCAGGCCGGCCATTGGGAGGAACGCCTGGAAGGGTTTTTCCCTGGTGGAGCAAACAACATAAGCTGCGTCCCGAAAGGACTCCACGGCAGAGAAGAGCCAAGGTGCTCGCCCGAAAGCAAGACGAGGGGCTGCGTTTGCCTGGGTCCTGTCTGACGAATCGGTTTGGCTGGTGGTAAGCTCGGCGGCATGGCCCGCCGCTGCGAACTCACCGACCGTCAGCTTGCCTTGACCGAAGACTTTTTGCCCGCCCGTGAAATGGAGCGGCTGCCGCGCCATGCTCAGCGGCATCTTTTGGTGGCTTCACTCGGGAGCGCCGTGCGGTGCGCATCGAACGACGAGGAGGGGAAAAGCCAGCAGGACGGCAGGGATGACGGTGTCCGGCGTGGCTATCGCTGCGGCAAGTACGAGGAGCAGTGCGAGCCGACGACGCCGGTTGCTCAAAGCGATGAGTGTCAACGCTGTAGCTGCGTCCAGAGCAACGAATCTTGGTAACACGATCTACCCGTCACCAGATGGTATTGCCACGTGTATACACTCGCGTAAGGACCAAAGGTGAAAAGAGGATTGGGCCCGAACCGCACGCCTTGGGCAACGCCCTGGTTTATGGGAACCGCCATGCGGAATCCGAACTTAACGTAAGGGGTGACCAGGAAAACGGGACGACCAGCGCGCAAGAAAACCAACCTCGGGCAGAGCCGGAGCGACCCGTGTATCCCCACGCTTGATGCCCTACCCTCTCCTTGCCCATGCCAGGGTCGCCGTGATCAAAACGACGACGACATCCCAAGCGTTAAATGGGTCCAAGCTGCGAGCTGCCTCGCCCCGAGAACCGCAACCTCGAAATCTTAACGATTGAGCTTCATCCAACCAGTTCGCCTGTTCCTTCAACTCGAGAACCGTCCGGCGTAGGAGGCCCAGGCGTTGGTCAGACAACGCCACCGGGGCAAGTGAAGCAGCGGCTGGCTTGCCTACCCGCCCCAAACGAACGTGGAACTCGCAACCGATCGCGTCGGTGATGGAAACGATCCGCCAATCCGTTTCGCCAAGCCAGGCTAACTCCAGCATGAGCAATTCGGAACTTGCCGGCACGAAGCGCTAGGCGTGTAGGTCCACGTACTCACGACTCGAACCGACGGCCTTATGGAGGCCATGCGCTTGCTCGAGGTTGTGGATCAACTCGAACCGTCGCACGGGATGCTGGCCCACGCGATCGATCCGTTGGCCTTGACCGCGTAAGCCACGTGGTCAAACGCCAAACGCGCGGTGTGTCGAGACCGCCGCTCCGCGTGGGCGGCGAGAACTTGGCCCGTGGTCGTCAGCGCTTGGAAGCAGCCGAAGCAGAAGCGTCGGTCCGGCACGGCCAAGACAACTTGACCGTCCGGCCTCAACAGGGTGGACGCGGCGTTGAGGAATTCAATCAGGTCCGGCGTGTGCTCAATGACGTGGCCCGCTACGAAGGCGTCGAAAGACCCATGCAGCTTCTGAGGCACCGCATCATTCAGCGCACCCTCGTACCAGACAAAATCGACCTCCTCGATCCGGTTGACGTCCACGTTGGGGTGCGGGGCGTACTTTTTGACCAACTCAGCATGGTCCATATGGTCGATGCTGAAACTGTTCCAGCCTTCAGCTTTCGGAGTGAGCGGGTTGTAGCTCGGGCCAATCTCGATCATCCTCGCCTCTTTAGGAATCCCAGCCAACAAACCTTCTGCGCGTGCGTTCATGATGCCAAATCCTGTGCGGTCTTCACGTCCATAATCTGCTCAATGATCTTTCCCCACCCTGGGTGAAGTGGTGAAACCGACTCCGTTTGGTGAAGTCTGCAGGCCAAAGAACGGACGCGAAGATCTTTTTCGTCCGCCTTGGCGGGAGAGACAATTAATTTGAAGGGTCGTGGAAGCGGTCGTCCGCGGACGTTTGCAGGCCATCCAACGACCGGCTTACCACTCCGAAAGGATCCTCGAACGGGTGCCCAACGCCTTGAACATAAGCGGCCACCTAGCGTGTTTGCGGCGAGGGCCAAATCCCGCGCGCCTTCTCATTGGGACCTGCGGCCGTGCTTCATTCACCGACCAAGACCGGAGCACCGCACGAGAAGAAACGGTTCTGGTACTCCCGCCAAACTTGCAGGCGGCAACCGGTACGACCTTTCAGGTTCACTGAGGCACGAAACCCTGCGTCGATTAGATTGGGCTGTCTAAAAGCCTGCGCGACATCTGGACGTGCTTCAGTCTCCGGGAGCAGCGCGCCGCCAAATCTCCCGGCGGGATCAAAGAGGAACAGGTAACAACGATCACCGGCGATGCCGCTTTGCGGCGAAACTGCCGCCCATCCCTTAATGGTCACCCTTTCCGCCGGTACGACCGAGTTGGCCGGCAAGGGCCCGCCATTTACAGCATCGATCACGGCGATGCCGGGAGCTGCCGCGTCCGCCTGACTGCGAGGGTCAGGCAACCAGTCTTTGGTAATCTTTACACCCGAGGGGTGCGCGGCACGGAGAAAAGCGTTCTGCTTGCGGTCAAACATCCAAACTTCAACCTGTTCCAAAGACGCGAGTTTCTCCGTAGGCCAACCCACGGACCAGCTGATCACGCGGGCTGGAGATCGATGGCGTGCAGAGTTCACCGAGACAGCGGTGAAGAAACGCGCGGAGTTTGCCTCTTTGAGGAGGACAAAGTCTGGCGAAACATCGGGCGGGTAATCCAAACGTCCGGCGAGAAGAGAGACTCCGTAGAACCCCTTAAATCTACCCCTATTCCAAAATGCCGTTGTCAGGCCGGATTTTTCTGGCCAGAAGCGTGCGGCCGCCACCTCCGCAATGCCCGAAAACCGGAGGTACGGTTCTAAGTATTCCTGGTAGATGTGCGCTCCAGGCAGAGGAAGAAAGGCGAAGTACGGCGAGGCGGGCGAACCGTCCCCCGCCGGATCCATGTACGGAAGCAGCGGCAACAAATCTCCTGCCTTGGCCAACTCTCGCTTTTCTTGGCGGCCCGTGCGCACGCCTGCCACGCCCGAGGCGAGGACAAGCCCGGCCGCAACCACGGACCCGATGGCACGGCTCCACCAAGACCGCGCTTGGGGAAGACCTAAGCAACTGGATGCCAGTCCGATGATGGCGATGGGGAAAAGCGCTTCGTGGGTGATGTAGCGGCTTGTACTTGCGCTTGTGGTCAACCCAAACTGCATGCGGCCATAAGTGGTGATGACGCAGAAGCCGAGAGAGAAAACTCCGAGTCCCACCCAAAAGGCAGCATGCCGAAGGAGCTTTCGGCGCGCACTTAAAACGACCAAGGTGAAGTAGGTCACCAGAAGCAGGAAGCCGAGAGCGCAGGCCCACTGGAATCGAAGCTGCAAATTTGAACTCACCCCGAAAGCGAGCGGGGCACCAAGCAACCCGACGAAAAAGCGGACCAAGTTCAGCGACTGACCAAGGAGAACCCGCAACCCTAAATGTGTCGAGCCCACGACGTGGTAATTGACAAGGTAAGCAGACCCGACCACCGCAGCCACTCCCGCGAGCACTGCCATTATTTCCAGGCGTTCCTCGTTCGTACGGGCGAAACACACTCCGGTTACCAGTAGCGCAGGCCAGACAATGAGGCCTTGGGCTGCGGAGAACGTTGCGATCACTCCGAAAACCACGGCGAACGTAAGCCGCCAAGCCGTCGGCTTCGCGGAGGTTAGCGCGGCCAAGCTAAGGACGGTCGAAACCTGAACCAAGAAAAACGCAAGCTGGAATCCCCAAAGCCAGTTCTCCTGTTGGGCGGGAGAAAAGAACCATCCCGCCGCAACTACCACTGCGATCGCCGACCACGGGCGCAAACCAACGTCCGTGGCTCGCCATAACCGGACAAAGATTACGAAAAAAGCCCCCGTCATGGCAAACCAAGAGACGACCATCATCACTTGGCTATCCCAGTGCGATGCCCAAGCCAGGGCGGCGAGGATCAGTCGAGGGAAGAAGATGCGATGCTCGTTGTGAGGTTGCCACAGGCTGGTGAACGTGAGCCGGTGGGTTTGGACCCGCTGCAGCGTGTCAAGAACCGAAAACTCGTCTTGGAACGGCACACGAGGGCCGTACGTCGCGATGAGCCAGAGCGGCCACAAGGCGGCCACCGCAGCCAACACAAAAGCCAACGCACGCGTCAACCGGGCGGAACGCCTTGGGCTCTCCTCTCCGGTGACAGACTCCGGTTCAACTTCGCTCATCAACACCCCACTGCGTTGGTTTGGTGCCATTTGGCTTGCAGAGGCCGCGCACGTCAGCGCCAGGTTCATTGGTCGTCCGATGCATCCACCACCCGCAGCTGGCATCCGCCATAAGGTTTTTTGTACCCGCGTTCTCAAGCTTTCGAAAATGTCCCGGAAATCGCCCCTGGGCTGGACACGACTTACTCTGGGCAAGTCATGCGGAGCCACTCCGTCTCTTGAACGTTTGCACGAAAGTCACCGCGTCCCAGAGGATACCGTGTGTGCCGATGTCAAACCAAGCGTGGCCGCGCGTGTCAACAAATCGGGTCAGAGGTAACGAAATGAGACCTTATTCGAAACTGCTTGTCATTCTAGCGCAAGGACGACGGACGCTCAGAGCGTCCGGCCGGCTTGGCACCGGCTGAGAGAGCCATCGGCATCCCTGCAGCGTTCAAGAAGTCATCACCTAGCCAGGGGTGAAACTCGCGAAGCGGTGCGTTAACCGGCGCGGGCCGCTGCACCGGATGAGACGCGTCAAGGCTGGAAGTAGCCTCGCCAAATTCCCATCCCGGCAGTCCTCTTTCCGCCAAGCGAAGCCAAAAATCTGGGATGATGGTTAAGGGATCGCCGGTCTGTCGAAATCCACCAACCGCCACCCAAGCCGCTTTGTCGATCAAGGCGGCGCCAAGCCAAACGAGGCCCCCAACCAATCGCGCCGGTACAAAGGCAGTGACATGGCTCTGGGTGGTGTCGGCGTCTGCCACGGCTTCGCGCACGGCCACAAACGCGGCTCCACGGGTCTGCATGGCACCTAAACAACCCGCGAGGCATTCCGGGTGAAGTTGCAGGGCTTGGTCAACCAAGAACACCGACGGCGTCTCGGCACGATCGAAGGCTGCATTGAGGCTTGCCGCAAAGTCGGCGGGAGACCCTGCTTTCAACACCGCCACGCGGTGAAAACGCTCCCCGCATTCGTCGAAACACCCGTCACGCAGCCCCGCCTCAACCACCTCCTTTTCAGGATCCAGGACGAATAACGACAACCCGGCCAGCGACTGCCGCTTGAGCGCGTGCACCGCCGGAAGGATCGCTGACGGCGGCAGAGTCGGGGCAAGAACCACGGTAAGTTCGTCTTCGTTCTTAAGGTGCGTAGACTCCGCTTCTGTCGCTAAGTCGGCGATCCGCTCGTGAGAGACAGGCACGGGTGTCGGCACGGTCAATTGTGAAGCAAACCCGCGCGCCGCGGCCCAACCCGAGCCTAACATTTGCGGAAGGGTTGCCGCCATCAGTTCCCCCCGGCGAAGCGGCCCAAAAGTCCAAAGCACCTCCCGTTGGGCCGTCCTGGCCATACGGTACCGGAGAGCCGGGTCGTCGGCTAGCGCGATCAAGGCCTCGTGCCAATCGTCCGGGTTGTTTGCCAGGAACCCGGTTTCGGCGTGCCGGATGGCGCGCCGGTATGGGCCGGTCGGGGAGGCGACCGTCGGCACGTCAACTAAAGCCGCCTCAAAGTATTTCAGCTCACTTTTCGATTCGCAAAAGATGTTTCCGGTTTCCAGGGGCGCAAGGTTGATGTCGAACCGGGCGAGCTCGTCCGGCAGGTCGCGGAGGGGGACCAGATGCCGCCATTCGATCTGGTCCTCAAGGCCCTCAAAGAGACCAAATTCCTCCAAATCGAGCACGGGCCAATCGATGTCGGCACGGCGGAAGAGGACGAGGCGCGCGTGCTTCCGTGCGCGCAAGACGCGGGCTACCGCCTCCGCAGCCGCGGCAAAGTCCCGTTGGTGCGTCCGGGAACCACCCGCGTAGCCTATGCGGAGGTATCCATCGGCCCCCTGCCGAGCGCGGGCCTCCACCGCCCGTCTGGAGCGACCGATCGTCTCTGCGTCAAACCCGTTCGGCAAAACCCACGTCGGCCGTCCAAACCGCCGTAGGTAAGCGGCCAACTCTTCCGTGGGAGCCGTGCAGCAGTCCGCCGCTAACATGGCGGCTTGCCAATCACTGAAATGCTTTTTCATCTGCGCCTCGGTCAATCCCTGGCTGCGGATGCCATCCACGACGTCGATCTTGGCCAGGTTTGGGTCGACCAGCAGATCGTCGATGTCGAAGACCACCTTGGCGCCAGCTGCCCGGGCGCTTTCCACCACCGACATCAACCGCGGTTCCCAAGGCGCCCGCCAGACAATTACTAAATCGGCGTTTTTAGCCAAAGCGGAGGCGCGCGCAGCATCCGCGATGCTCACACAGACACTGTCCGCTCCCGCGTGCTCCGCCGCGCGGGCGTAACGGGCGACGCGGTACATATGACCAGGCGTGTCAGGCTCGCCGGACACAAAAACTACGTGGGTGGCTGACTTGCGTGATGCTGCCAGTACTGACCCGACAGCTCTCGCAGCTACGACCGCCGTTTCCGCGCGCGCGACCCTGGCGCGTTCGGCCGCGCGGGTTCTCAGCTGGTTCGCAGCAAGCACCAAGGCATCGCGTTCAGCCAATTGGGCAGTCAATGCCGTCGTGCGTGCATCTGATTCGTTCTGGACTTCACTAACTCTCGCGTGGATCGCGTCCCGCTCGGCCAACGCGGCGTCCCGCTCCCCCGATAGTGTGGCCTGCGCCGCCAGCAGTGCGTCCCGCTCCCCCGATAGTGTGGCCTGCGCCGCCAGCAGTGCATCCCGTTCCGCCAGCAGCGCGTCCCGCGCGGCCAACAGCGCGTCCCGTTCCGCCAGCAGCGCGTCCCGTTCCGCCGCGGGCACACCTTGTGCATCCGCCGCCTCTAAAGTCTTCAGGCGCTCGGTCGCGCGCGCCAGCCGATGCGAGAACTCAAACCGTTCGCCTAGCAAGGCAAAACGGTTTCGGACCGCGTGAACCTTGCAAGGTTCAGTCAGTGCACACAGGGCGGCAACGGCGTCAGGCACGTCCGCGCCGACGGCGAGCACACCGAGCCCGTGGCCATGTAGGAACTCGAAGGCCGGAAAACGTTGCCGCAACTCCGCCCAAAGGCGCCACACGCCGAAATCGCCCTGCCGTACGTTGGTGTCGTGCAGGAGCACCACCCCCCGGTCCGAAAGCTTTGGCTGCCAATGCTCAAAGTCGGAGCGTACCGCATCATAGGTATGCAGCCCGTCGATGTGCAGCAGGTCAATGGATCCCTCCGCAAAGAACGACAAAGCCTCGTCGAAGGTGCAGCGCAGCAATTCCGCAAACGACGCATAACGCGTGTCTAGATGGGCGCGGACCGACTCATAAACCGCCTCCCCGTAAAACCCAGCCTGGGGATCGCCCAGCCACGTGTCGACGGCGTAACACCGCGTCGCCAACTGCCGCTTGGCGACAGCCTCGCAGAACGAGAAAAATGAGGTGCCGTAATGGGTGCCAAGTTCCACCAAAGTTCCGGGAACTGCCGCGCTGGCCATCCAAAATGCAAATGGGATGTGTGCGTACCAGGCGCCAAGCCATTCAGGGCGGTGTTCAGACCAGAACAGCGGGTCGAGTTCAGGCGCCCACAGCGCCTCCAAGCCAGTTTGCAGCGTGCGTTGGGTCATCCAGAAGGGTGAGTGTTCAAGCGAGTCGTCAGAGGCCGGCGGCTTGGAGGTAGACGGGCCGCCACGATGGTTCACGACGCGGGGAAGCGGGAATCTCCGTCCCCTGCACGGAAAATTTCACGTTAGGATTGTGAAAGGGGTCCCCGACTTCCAACATTTCTTGCCAGACTTTGCGCATGTGAAGCCATTCCCGGCGAAAGCGGGCCTGCTTTTCCGGCGTGTCTTCGTGTCCGCGAGAAATCGATTCCAAGTGCAGGAGTTCTGCGTAGGGTGTCCAGACGATCCGATAACCGAAGTCGCCGATCCGCAGGCAAAGGTCGATGTCATTGAACGCCACCCGCAGGTGCTGTGCATCCAACTGTCCAACCTCAAAATAGACCGAACGCCGTAAGGCAAGGCACGCAGCCGTGACGGCCGAAAGCGTGCGCGTTAGGGCGAGCTGGCCGCAGTAGCCGGGATCCATACGCCCGGCAAGGCGCTGCAGGTGGACCATCTCACCGCGCGGGCCGAGCACGACGCCCGCGTGTTGCACTTGGTAGTTGGCGTACAGCAGCTTGGCGCCGACCGCGCCCACTTCCGGCCGGACGGCGTGCGAAACCAGTTCGCGCAGCCAGTCCGCATCGATGACCACCGTGTCGTTGTTCAACAGCAGGAGCACCTCGCCGTGAGCTGCCTGGGCCGCGGCGTTGTTCAGCGCCGGGTAATTGAAAGGCCCAGGGTGACGCAAGATCCGAACCCGTCCATCGCGGGAGGACACCGCTTCGAAATACGCGTGGGTTTCCGGCTTGGAACTGCCATTATCTACGATGATCAGCTCGAGGTTTTGATAGTTAGTTCGGTTGAGGATGCCCTCAACGCATTGGGAGAGGAGGCCGACTCGATCCTTCGTAGGGATGATCACGGAAACCAGGGGCTCCGGGCGCGGCAACGGCCAAAGCAAGCGATTGGCCGTCGGAACTAAGGGAGCCGGCGTGAGGCGGACCGTCGCCAACCCACGTTCGTCTAAAATCCGACGCACCGCTTGGCGGGAACTCTCAACCAGAGAAAGCTCCGGCAACGCGCCGTCACCATCGGTCGCCATAGCCAAACGCTTGTGGTAAAGCACGATCGGTAGGTGCACGATGCGATCCGGGGTGACGGCGCCCGTCACCCGCAGCCGCAGGTCATAGAGTGCGGCACCCTCGGCCAAACGCCTCGATGCAATGACCGATTCGGCAAGCACACGGCGCACCACGGTCAGGTCACCGAGGTAATCAAAACCTAAGATTAGGTCGGGATCCCAGCCGGGTTTAAAGGCCGGCGTGTGCCGGCAACCAGCGGAATCAAGATGATCGTGATCGGAGTAAAGCAGGTCCGGTTGCAAGGCACCGCCAAGTGCAAAGGCCATTTCGTAAAGCGCCTGTTCGGCCAGCCTATCGCCTGGAGCGATGAAACCGACGAACTCTCCTGAGGCTTCCCTCAACGCCGCCTCCAACGTGGCCGCCGCACTCGGCCGTCCCGGCAATTTCAGTACACGGACACGCCGGTCCGTCCACCCCGGCGCGAGTTCGTCCAACCCAGCATCCGGTGCCACTACGAGCAGCTCCCAATTTGGATAGAGCTGCGCTTGCAACGACAACAAAGATGCCGCCCAAAGCTCTGCGCCACGGTGCGTGCCCACCAGGATCATCGAGATTTGTGGGCGGTAGGCCAACCCGGCCAAGTGCACGCGGATGGTCACTCGATCCACCTCCGAAAGGGTGTCGTTGATCTCAACCCAATGTCGGTATCGCTCCCCTTCGTCCGCCGGCGGCGGGAAAACATGGCGACGCGCCTCCGTCGAACAAGCGACTTCAAGCAGCGCGTTGGTCCGTTTGGCGTTCAACCAATGCGACAGGGCCAACAGGTCTGGCTGCCGGCCCAAACCATCGCGGTAAAGCGCATCCAAAAAGGCGCGGTCGACCGTTTCCGCAGGACCGTGACGCTCCGTAAATTCGGTAGATTGAGCGAGACCTTCCGCCAAAACCCGCAGGTCGCCCCCAGCCTGCAAATGCATCACCGCGCTCTTCCAGCCTTCGTGATCCGCCATCCGGCCGAAAGCGGCTCGGAAGAGGCAGTGAATTAAATGGCCCGGATCACGGTCCTCGGCCGGCGCTAGACACGCCTCGCCTGGTACCAACGGCATCGCGAGGCCGCGTTTGGCCGCCGGCGGCGCTTGCGGCTCAGCCGCCGGCGCTTGGACCTTGGAGACACGGTCGAGGTTTTCCGGTGAACGCGCGAAAGCGGCCAACACCTCCGCCCGAGCACCGCCGCTTCGCCCAAAGGCTAGCCAACCCTTAAGGCCATCCCGATCCGGTTCCCTACCTAGGCCGTCGCGGTACAATGCGGTAAGATATTTCTTGCCTACCGTCGTCCCCGACCCATGCCGCGCGATGAATTCTTCCGATTGGACCAAGTCCTGCGCCAGACTTTGCAGGGTGGTCCCGGTGTGCAGCCGATCCAAGCAGGCTTGCAACCCCGCTTCGTCAGGCAGCCTGCCAAACGCGGCTAGGTAGAGGGACTTCACCAGCAACTCAGGCCCCGCACTGGCTTGATCCGAGGCATCTTTGAGCCGCTGACAAGCTTCCTCGCCAGAGGCGAAAAGGGCAACGGCCCTGGCCCGCGAGCAGCCCCGTTCCCCTGCCTGCAGCCAAGCAGCGAGACCCTCGGGATCCGGCGCCCGGCCGAGGGCATCGCGGTAGAGCATCCGGAGGAAAGGACCATCGACCGACTGACCTTCGCCATGCCGCGTTCGGAATTCAGCGGACGTCGTCAGGGTTTCGGCAAGCTGCAGAGGTGTCCCGCCGTCCGCCAACCGCGCCGTGGCCGCCGCGAGGCCGACCGGGTCGGGTGCCCGCCCCAAAGCGGCTTGGTAAAGGCGATGCACCGCAGCGGTACGCCCCTGCGGAGTGACAAGCTCACGTTCCGCACCCGCCCACGGTGAGAGACGTCGCAGCCCGAACGCGAGCGCACGCGCGCCCGCTGGCACCCTGACAAAGCTCTGGCCAACAGCCTTCATCCTTGAAACAACCCCGTCTCAGGCGGGCATCCATCCGTGCCCAGCATAGAAAGGCCGCATGATGGCAATCTCCCTCACGAATGCAAATCCTAAATTGGCTAAAATCTTCAGACGATCCTGTCAAAGAAATCAGATAAGCCATAAATCCTCTGGTACTTCTTCCGTCCGCCAACTCGCGCGACTTGAGGGCGCGCAAAGGTACCGCCGGCGTCCCCGCCGGTATCCGGCGGCGACATCGCTCATCCGTGGAGGCGAGCTCCACCTCACCCCGTCGGTCCGTTGACATAGCCTTGAGATGACTGGTGTCGAGAACGCCCAGCCCCACACCCTCAATGGATCTGGGTGCTGTTCACCTGCCCGGGGTCCCCTCGTCCATGCCGATCGTGCCCGCGGTCTTCCTGAAGTGACATCGGCATCGCGGGCGGCACAACCCCAGGACCGCGAAGTCGTGATGAGATGAAGAGCCCGGACTACCAACCCCAGGTGGCCTATTCCCAAAGTGGGTCGGGTCGCCACCGTGCCTGCAGTGGGGCGAAGCCCCCCCAGACGGAACCGAACGACAGCCTTCGGGTGGGATGATCGCCGTCTGAAGGGTGCCGGGCCGCAAACGACCCCGCGGCAGCTGGCAGGGTCGCCTCAAACCGGCTCACGCCAACCTGCGGCCGTCCATCGCGATGGTCGCCAGGATTGCAGGTTGGGGGGTAACGCCCCACCGCCGGTCTGGCGGCCGCTCCTGGGATGAGTCGAGCCCTGCGGCAGGCAAGGTGGCTACCCTCCCGCGACGTCGGCGCCGGAGCATGAAGACCCTCGCCGCCCCACGCGTTCCGGCTTGGAAAAGCGATAGCTTCCCGGCGGTCGCGGTTTGCGCTCGCCAAACGCGGGGTATCCTGCGACGACGCCCCGGCCGCAAAGCGCCCCGCCATGCCAGACCCAAACCAGCGGCCTCCGACCGTCGGCGATGATCAAACCTCCAACGAGCCCAAGTTCATCGCCCGGCTGCCGGAAGTCGACTGGAAGAAGCTCGTCCAGCTCGACGGAGCCGACGCCCCTTCTACGTGGCGAAAGCCGGGTCGCACCGCGAAGTGGACGACATCTTCTTCTACGGCGACGCGCACGACCAGTTCTTCATCCACGCCAACTTCGGCCTTTTGAGGCCCAGTCACAAAGCGGGCGGCCTTGCCA
>CAXUNV010000007.1:0-24515 GCA_964252355.1 uncultured Chthoniobacterales bacterium
GCGGGGGGGGGGGGCCCACGTGGGGCGGGGGGGCGGCGGGGGGACCCCCGCGCGCCGCCGCCCCGGGTGGTCTCGGACGGGCGACGGGTCCTGCTCGATTCGGCAAGCTCCGGCGATGAACCTTACATGCTGGCGAGGAACCTCCGCGGGGTGGCCGTGGTCGTTGACAAAAACCGGGTCAAAGCCGGGCTGCACGCCATCCGCGAACTGGACGCTGACACGCTGCTGCTCGACGACGGCCTCCAGTACCTCGACCTCAAACACCGCCTCGACATCGTCCTTGTGGACCGGCAGGCCCCCTTCGGCAACGAACACCTCCTGCCGCGCGGCACCCTGCGCGAACCGCCCCGAAACCTCCGACGGGCCAACTACATCTTCATCACAAAATGCGACGGTCGACCCAACGACGGCCTCATCCGCCGGATCCGACGGTACAACCAAACGGCCGAGATCATCGAGTGCACCCACAAACCCTTGTACCTGCAAAGCGTGTACCACCATGAGCGCTTTTCCCTGGAATACCTGCGCGACCGGTACGTCGGGGCGTTTTCAGGCATCGCGGCACCCGAGAGCTTCGAAGAGGGTCTCCGGGCGTTGGGTGCGCGGATCGAGCTGACCCGGCACTTTGCCGACCACCATCGTTACACGGAAAAGGAACTCCTCTCGTTCTTGCAGCGTTGCGTGCGTCGGGACGTCAGCGCCCTGATCACCACCGAAAAAGATGCGGTCCGCTTTCCCACCTTGCCGGAGGTGCCCCTGCCCGTGCTTTACCTCCGCATGGAGATCGAAATCCTGAGTGGCCAAGAGACTTGGGAAAGCTGCGTCCAGCGCATCTGCCAGCCGCTTGACCCGACCCCGGCCGGCCGCGTCGCCGTCTTCGAACGCGGGTGGCGTGCGCGCACGCCGGACGCCGGCACGATTTAAAATTCAATTTGGTTAAACGGGGCGACCGGCCCGTTGTCTCAACAGTGCTCCCCTCATGTCCACCAAGCCATCCAAACTGCGCATCGGCGTGATCGGCGCAGGCACCATCGTTAAACAACGCCATTTGCCCGCCCTGAAGCAGGTTCCGGATGTGGTGGTGACCGCGGTCTGCAACTCCACTTACGAAAGCGCGGAGCAGTTCTGCCGCGAGTTTGTGCCTGACGCCAGGCCGTACGCGGAATGGGCCGAACTGCTCGCCGACCCGGACGTCGACATCGTCTGGATCGGCACCCCGCCTTACCTGCACGCAACCTTGGCGGTTTCGGCATTGGAAGCCGGCAAACACGTCTTTTGTCAGGCGCGCATGGCCATGAATTTGACGGAGGCCGAGGAGATGTACTCCGCGGCCCAGCGCCACCCGCATTTGGTGACGATGGTCTGTCCTCCGCCGCACGGCCTCCGGGGTTCACTTTTCATGCAGAAGCTGCTGGCAGAAGAGTACGTGGGCCGCCCGCACCACCTCCGGTTGCAGAGCTTGACCGGGAGCTACCTGGATCCCGACGCGCCACCGCACTGGCGGCAACGGGACGAATTGTCAGGCTTGAACGTGCTGACGCTCGGCATTTACGCCGAGGTGGTGCGACGTTGGTTCGGGCCGATCAGCAGCGTGGTGGCGCACGATAAAACGATCAACCCGATCCGGCAGGGTTACGAAGTGCGGATCCCCGACATGGTCAATGTGCTGTGCCGTTTCCAGAACGGCATGGAGGGCGTCATGGAGTTCAGCGGCGTCGCGCCGTTTGCCGGACCGGACCGGCTTGAGGTCTATGGGAATGAGGGAATGCTGCTTTACGATTTCGCCAAGGACGAAATCCACGGCGGCCGGTTGGGCGAAGGGCCCGCGCGCCGGATCGCCATCCCTCCCGAACTCGAACAATCCTGGAGCATCGAAGAGAACTTCATCGCGGCCGTGCGTGCGCCCGGCAACATCGTGCCGCAACCTGGTTTCGGCGAAGGCCTGCAATACATGCGCGTGGTGCAGGCGGTGGCGGACAGCATCGAACAGGGACGCGAGGTCCGGATCGGGTAAGCGGAGCCCGGCGCGCGGTTCCTGGTTGCCGGGTAGCCGCACGCGCCGTTGCTGGTCTCTGGTTGGTCGGTGACAGGATTTCGCGGGCGACGCGGTGGGGCGAAAACCCGGCCCGCCCAGGAGGGCAGCCATCGTCCTCAGGCGGCTGCGGGGCGGTTTGGGCCGGTCCGAACGGCGGAGCGGGTTGCGGAGGGTCGGTGTGGCAAGGCGGGCCTGGCGAGGCGCCGGCACGGCCGAGATGAAAGTGGACCCCGCCGCCAGGGTGAGGTGGCCGGCTCAAACCGCCCGGCGGCGGTTTCCTCAAGGTGGCGGCCCAGTTCTGCCGGCCGGGTTTGCGCCCCACCGGGCCGCCTCCGGCGGCCCCCCCTGCGCGGCGGCCGGGTTGCGCCCCCCACCGGGTCGCCCGCGAGGTCAAGCCGCTCCTCGCCTTGCGCTACCGCCGGCCACCGGGAACCGCCTTCCGGCACCTACCTTCCAGCCTCCGCCCGCACCGCCACTGGGACCAACACGGCATCGCGCATGCCGTGCACGATCTTTTTGTCCGCCGGCACCACCGTCGCGAGGACCCCGCCCAACCGGATCTCGTGCTCGGATGCCACGAAGTAGTATGGGCACAACCGGACGCGGCCGCGGAACGTCCCTAGGGCGTCGTCCTTCTCTTCGTAAATGAGTTGTTCCACCAATTGCGGGCGGTGGAACCGTTGCAGGATGAAGGGCTGCCGTTCGAAGGAGGCTAAGGCTTCGTCGATCAAGCGGGACCAGTGGGCGTGCGACACGTCGGTGCCCACAAAGACGCCGCGACTTCCCCAGGCACGCTCCGAAAAGCCGCTCACCTTCAGCACAAACTCCCGCTGCTTTTGGCTAAATGCCTTCAATTCTGTCCAATGCTGGATCCCCAGCCAGGGAATCACGGCGTTGTGGGGCACCGGCGTCGGGTCGATCACCCAGGTTTTTGGGATCGCGGCCCTCAACCGTTTGAGGTGTTTTTCACTAAGCTCCCGGATCCAAAACTCCTCCAGCGGTTTAGACCAAAACAGTCCGAACCAACTTTTCTCCTCGAGCCACGGTTTGAGCGGCGGGGTGATGCGCAGGGTGCCAGCGTGGGCCGCCTCCAGCAGACCCGGCGCGGAAGGCAGGTTCGGCAGGTCGAACAGCTCAAAGAAACGGTAGACCGGTACGCCGCCGGCACGGAAATCCCAATCCTCAGCCCTCTCGACGCGCCAGTGCGGGCCGTGCTTGGCCGCCATCTGTTCCCGCAGCCAATGCATCTCGGGCCGATACGTGGCCGCCTCTTCCGACACGGCGATGACGCCCTCCGGAAAGATGGATCGGAACCCCTCCACCATCCCGTCGCGGCCACCCAGAACGTCGAAGCCGAGGTCGGCGTACGTTTGGTTCAACCACCCGGTCAGGCCGATGCCGCCCGGCACCGAATCAAGCTCGGAGATGATCGGGCCCTCCGCCGTGAGGATGATGTCTGGGCGGATCACCCGCGGCAATTCGTCGGCGCCAACGTTCCAGAGGTCCCGGAGGGCGGCGGGTTTTCCGGCGTCAAGGTATTCCGCGACCCAGGCCGGCTTTTTGCCCCGGCGCGACTGCCGGTAAAGGAGGTTGGAGGCGCGGACGAACTTAAACAACCAGTGGCCGAGGCGCTCAAGGTAGTCGGCTAAAGCGGGGTCGACGAAGAACGGTTCCGGCGAGATGTGCCATTCCTTCGCGGCAAACAGGCCTTCTTTGGGAAAGCGTTCGCGGATCGCGCGGATGCGGTCGGGTGCGGTCATCAGGGGCGTGGGCGCAACGTGGACTACTTTAAGCGAGGACCTGCAACGACCGCCGAATCATCTCCTCGGTACTGGCGTCGGGCGTCTGCGCCTGGACCTCTCGCAAGGCTTTCTGCGCTTCCACTTGTTTGAAACCCAATGATAACAACGCCATCATCGCGTCGTTCAGCCGACCGTCTGTCCTGCCTTCGGCGGCGGCCTCCCAACCGGCCGCCACCCCCATCTTGTCTTTTAACTCCAAGATCATGCGTTCCGCCGTTTTCTTACCGACGCCCTTCACCTTGGCCAGGGTCAACACTTCTCCGCGGGCCACGGCGGCTTTGAAATTACCCACGGACATCCCGCTCAAGACGGCCAGGGCGATCTTGGGCCCGACCCCGCTGACGTGGCCGATAAGCAAAAGGAACAGTTCGCGTTCCGAAGCTGTTAAAAACCCGAAAAGCTCGTGGGCATCCTCACGCACGACCAAGTGGGTCAACAAGCGTACCCGTTGGTTCACGGGCGGCAGTGCCGCGAAGCTGGAGAGCGGCACCTGAACCAGATACCCAACCCCATTGACGGAAAGGGTGACCCGGGTGGGCAAAGCCTCCACGAGGTCGCCTTCCAAAAATGCAATCATGACTGGCCTAAGAAGTAATCCCCTCACCCAAAACTGCAAACCGGGCCAGGCGCACCAGGCGATGCGACGCGCCGGCATCGCTACGCTGCTGCTGGCGTTTGCGCCATCCCTCCTGGCTGGTCCTGTGGCCGTCATCGAACCCGCTTTTTACCACCAGAAGGACCGCCGCCCCATCCGGGATTCTGCCAAGACGGTGGTGGCGTTTTATAATGCGGACGGTCCGACGTTGACGCCTCACCCTCCGGATCCCGCGCCGGAAGCCGAGCAGACGCTCACGGCCGAGGCCATGGCAGCGGCGGGCCGGCTCGCATCGCCCCTAGACCCCGAGGTGGCCCGCGACGCGGGCGGCGTCGTGGTGGCGCTCCGGTTCCACAGCGCGGACCCGGCGCTAAGCTCCGTGCTCCTCTTGCCAGACACTTGGCGGCGGTACGCCGCCGTGCTCGGACCAGACTGCCTGGCGACGGTGCCGAACCGGGAGACGCTGCTCCTGTTACCGCGCCTCGGCGGCAGTTTGCAAAGCTTCGCCGTGGAAGTGGTCGGACTTTACCGCAACAGCCCCTACCCCGGCTCAACGGAGGCGTTCGAGTGGCGCGACGGGGCACCACGCGCCATCCACGACTTTTTGAGCGACCTCGTCGATTGAGGACGCCGGCCGCCGCGGGGCTTGGTCGCACCCCAACTGCGGCTGCCCGGCGGTGCCCACCGAACTGGAACCGGCGATGACGTCCCACCGCCCGCACCGATGCGTTCGGTCGTTTCGTCAAAATTCTCGAATCATCACACTTCCCATTTTAATTCCTATCGTTAATAATCAAGCCAGAGGTGGGTTCTTTTGTCCAAATCCACCCTTTGGTATCGCAGATGCGCGACTCGATTTTTGCTCGCCTGACCGCAGAAGAAGCGGTCATTCGGGAAAGAATGTTTGCAGAAAAGTCGCTTGCTCCCTAAACGATCCCTTCAAAGCGTTGCCGCAATTTCGTGACATCGATTGGCGAACCTTGGTTTTGTGGCTGCTGCGCTTCGTCGGTGGTTCCCCGCTTCACCCGCGCCGTCTCTCCTTCACCCTCGCCCCATGAGAATCGTCCTTCCTCGCACAAGCCTCGCGCTTGGCTTCGGCCTGGCACTCTCCTTGTCAGCCGCGCACGCCCAGAACCTCGGCGTGACCCTCCCGGGCAGCGCCACCCTGTTCCGCCCGCGGAGCAACTTCGACGAAGGTGTTTTGACCCACCTGCCCCTTCGCGTCTCGGTCTACAGCGACATCGGGTACGACGATAACGTCTTTGACACCCACTCCGATCGCCAGGGCAGCGGCTTCAACACGTTGGGCGTGATCCTCGAGTCGAACATCGGAAACCAAAGGACCAGGCTCGACGCGATCCTCTCAGCCGGGTTCGTCGCCTATTGGGATCGGCCCGGCAACACGATCGCGCCCGACGTGAGCCTGAACCTGAACTTTTCACACCAGCTCAACCCGCGCGCGATCATCGGGTTTTCTTCCTTCCTTACCTACCAAGACCAGCCGGACGTGGCTCTGGGCGTCGACCAGAGCAACCGCACGGGCAGTTATTTCTACAGCGCGAACACGTTGTCCTTCGGCTACCAGTGGACGCGCCGCTTTTCCACGGTCAGCAGCTACACGCTGTCGACGCTCTTTTATGAGGACAGCCAAGCGGCTGACATCGACGACCGGCTGGAACACTTGTTCAGTCAGCAATTCCGGTTTTTGGTGTTGCCGACCGTGACCGCCGTGGCCGAATACCGGTTCGGCTACGTCCAATACCTGAACGCCAACAACGATTCCTACTCGCATTACCTCCTCGGTGGCGCCGATTTTAGCCTGAGCCCAAAACTGAGTTTCGGGTTTCGCGCGGGGGCCGAGTTTCGCACGCTGGAAGGCCCGAACTCGGGCGACGAGGCCTACCCGTACTTCGAATCGACCCTCACCTACCTGTACCAGCCTGGGTCGAGCCTTGAATGGGTCAACCGGTATGGCCTCGAACAGCCGGATCTTTCCGGACCGGGTTACCGGCGCACGTACCGCACCGGCATCCGCGTCAGCCACCGTTTTGGCGAGAAGCTCCGCGGCGTCGCGGAGGGGTACTATTCCTACAACGACTACACGGGGCCGATCAACTTCACGGAGAACATCTTCGACATCTCGGCGGAACTCTCGTATCAGATCACCCGGCCCTTTGCCATCCGCGCCGGTTACACGTTCACGCGCGATTTTTCGGACGTCACCTCGCGTGATTACTATCGCAACCGCGTCTACGTCGGCGGCGTCTTCACGTTTTGAGTCGCCCCGGACCGGAGATTGAGAAAAGCGCGTATTTCCCTTAAACTGGCGGCCGGTTTGTACGTTCTTCTTGACCTCGACGCTTTCGTCGCCAGACGCGCCCATGAACGCTGCCCAAGACGCTTCCCTCCACCTCCTTGATTACTGGCGGGTCATCCGGATCCGGCTGGGGTTGGTGACCCTCATCTTCCTGCTGGTGGTATTGACGGCCGGGGTGGTGACCTTCATTTCGCCCAAGCAGTACAAGTCATTCGCCACCATCGAGGTGCAACCGGACATGACCCCGGTTCGCATCTTTGAAAATCAGCCGGCCGCGGCGACCGGTGGGACGGGCGATCCGCGGTTCACGCAAACCCAATTTCAGATCATCACGCGCAAAGGTGTGCTCTATCCGGTGATCGAGCAGCTGGACCTTTGCCGAAAATGGGGCAACCCGGGTTCGCCGCTGCCGATCGAAGTTGCCTTTGCGCGGTTGAACGGGATGCTTGCCCTGCAGGAGGTGCGCAACACCAACCTGATTCAGATCACCGTCTACAGCACGGATCCGAAAGAGGCGGCCCTGCTGGCCAACACCATCGCCCAGGTCTACATGGACCAACGCGTCGAGGAACAACGGAGCATGGTGATCAAAAGCGTGGAACAACTCCAGGCAGAGGTTGGCCAGCAAGAACAAGCCGTGGCCAAGGCTTACGGGGACGCATCGCGGCTGCGCACGGCTGCGGGCATCATCGATCCAAACCCGGACAGCTTGGATGCCTCCGCACGGGTGGAGGATTCGAGCGTCATCTCCAACCAGGAGAAGGTCAACGAAACGCAGTCGCAAGTCGCCACGCTGCGAAGCCGCGTGGGCCAACTGGAGAGCGTCAAGACCGAAGACCTGATGCGCAACGCCGGCTTGCTGGACCTGCACGACCCGGTGCTGGAACAGAAGCTGCCGTTGTACCAAACGGCCCAGGCCGAGCGGGCCAAGCTGCTCAACTCGGGTTTGGGCCACAACCACCCCGACGTCCGGGCGGCGCAGGCGCAGATCGACATTTTGGAGACTCAACTGCGCCAGCAGATTGAGAGCTTGCGGCGGGGTTTGGCCACCCAACTCGCGATCGCTGAAGATTCTTTGAAGGAGATGCAGGGCAACCTCAGCTCCAGCCAGTCGGTGCAGCAGGAGAAGAAGACGACGAGCGCGCAGTACTTGGACGCAAAATACCGTTACATCCAGGAGCGCAAACTCTTGGAGGCGGCCAAGACCCGGCTGAGCACCCAGACGATGGAACGCTCCATGCCGCAACGGCCGGCCTATTTCCGCGACCGGGCGGAGCCCGCCCTCTTTCCGAGCCGCCCCAGCATTCTCCTGAACATGCTCCTGGGGACGTTTGCCGGCTTGGTGCTTGGCGTCGGCATGGCTTTCCTCTTGGAGTACCTCGACACCAGCACCAAGAGCATGGACGACGTGGAAAAGGTGTTCGGCAGCTCGGTGTTGGCGGTGATCCCCAAAGACGTGCAGGTGTTGCACGGCTCGTTTGAGGACACCCCAGACGCGGAAGCATACCGGATTCTCAAGACCAACGTCGACATCAACCGGCGCAAGACCAATGCCGCGATCCTGAGCGTGGTGAGCGGCGGCCCTGGAGAAGGAAAATCGACGACGGTCTGCAACTTGGCCCAGACGTACGCGAGCGGCGGGCAAGGGGTTCTCTTGATCGACGCCGACCTGCGCCGCCCGGCGCAGCATCAGCTGTTCGAATTGGACAACCGGGTGGGGCTGAGCTCTTACCTGAAAGGCGACGCTTCGTTTGAGGAATCGTTGCAGCACACCAACCTGCCCCACCTGCACGTGATGACCAGCGGGAGCGGTTCGACGTCGGCCGTCAGCTTGTTGAATTCCCCGCGGATGCAGGATCTGCTGGAGGCAGCCCGGGCCCGCTACGAACTGGTTCTGATCGATTGCCCGCCCATCTTGGGGGTGAGCGACGCTTCGGTCATCGCGACGTTGGTGGACGCCTCGGTCGTGGTGGTCCAACACCGGCGTTTCCCGCGTTCGATGCTGTTGCGGGTTAAGAAGGCGCTCGACGGGGTGGAAGCTAACCTCCTCGGGGTCGTCCTCAACAAGGTCGATGTGCGCCACGACCAAGCGTACCAGTACTACACGAGCTACAGCCATTACTACACCAAGGCGGGTAAGGAGCGCGGCGCCAAGCCCCGCCAAAACGGCGTGCGTGCGCAAGCCGCGAAAGGCAACAACTCCGACGACGATTATTAGGCCGCCAGGGCGGTAGCCGCCCCCGTCGCGGGCCGCACCTTTCCCACCTTTCCAGCCGCCTTTTGCCACTATGTCTCATCCGCTCTTCAAGCTCTCCGTCCGGATGGCCCGGGTGCTGGGGCCTCGCTTTTCCGTGGTCCTGCTCGGGGCGGGCATTTGGGCGCTGTTCGCCGCCGCGCCTGCTGCGCGCGCCCAAGTGACCTTGCGTCCGGGCGACACGCTGGAGATCAAAGTCAACGGCGTGCCGGCCACCGAAACGCAGTCCGTCAGCGGCCAGTACACCATCGACAACGACGGTTTTCTGAACATGCCGTACATCGGCAAAGTGCGCGTGGCAGGGCAAACGTCGGGGTCCGCCCAATCCACTTTGGAAAGCGTGTACCGATCGCGCGACGTTTACACCAACCCGACCATCATCATCACCCAGCAGTTGCAGTCGCGTTTCGTCAACGTGGGCGGCGAGGTGAAGGCGCCCCAACGCATCCCGTACACGCCCGACCTCACGATCCTGGGCAGCATCAACGCCGCCGGGGGCTTTTCGCCGTTCGCGGACGAGCGCAAAGTCCGCCTGCTCCGGGGCAACGAGGTCTCGGTCGTCGACGTGAAGAAGATCCGGTCCAATCCCTCCCTCGACGTGCTGGTGCAACCGGGCGACCGGGTCGAGGTGCCGCAAAGCATCTTTTAGTTCCGGGTTCCGGGTTCCGCGTTCCGCGTTCCGAGCGGGGCCGGAGCCCGCGGGCGACCCGGTGGGGCGAAAACCCGGCCGGTTGAGGGGCGCAGAGCTCTGGTGAGGACGGTCGCCGGGCGGTTTGAGCCGGCGCGAGCGGGGGTGGCAGCCCGCGAAACGCCTCCTTGAGCGGTCGTGCCCCGAATCGTGCCGGATTCCTCGAGGTGCGGCCCCACCCTGGTTCTGGCCGGCACCTTTCGCCCGGCCATCATTGCACCCCGTGGATCGGCCCCTCCGCCCGCCGGCCGGGTTTTCGCCCCACCGGGTCTGGGGTGGACTCACCTTCGAGCGTTTGGCACCGGGAACCGGGAACTGGTCACCGGCGACCGCGCCCGGCGCTCAGTTGTCTCGGAACAGGTCCCAGTGCCGGGCCACGTAGGTGACTCCGGAAAGCAGCGTCAGGATCACGGTCACGGTGAGCAGGCCGATCCCCAAACCGTCCAGCACATCGGCCGTCGGCCCAGCCCTGGCAAGGGCCGGCCAAAGGTCGCGGCCGGCCAGCACCAGCAGGCAATAGATGATGGCCGCCATTTGGCAAGCGGTCTTGTACTTGCCCAACCGCTCGGCCGGCAACACCACACCGCGCGAAGTTGCCACCAACCGAAGTCCGGTGATGAGAAATTCGCGGCTGACGATGACGATGGCGGCCCAGGCCGGCATGACCTGCAGCGAGACTAGGCAGATGAAGGCGGACGCGGTCATGATCTTGTCGACGAGCGGGTCCATCAACCGGCCGAAATCCGTCACCAGACGGAACCGCCGGGCGATGTAGCCGTCGGCGTAATCGGTCGCCGTCCCCACCAGGAAAATGAGCAGGGCCAAAGGCTTGCCGCCCGGGAAGGGTTGGCTAAGCGCCGCGACGAAAGGCAAGGTGAGCACCAGGCGCAGGACCGTGAGGCGGTTTGGCAGGTTCATCGCACCATCGCGGTGGCGGAAGCGGCATAGACCGGGTGCTTCCAGATCGGCACGGAAACCTTGAGTTTCTCCACGAGGTCGACGCTCGCGCGAAACGCCGCGGCCCGTCGCTCCGCGCAGACCCGGAGAAACAGCGACGGCTCCCCCGCCGGCACAAACCCGATGCGGTGATGCAACACCACGCGGGAAATGTCGTGCGCAGCGCACGCCTCTTCGGCCAAACGCGCCAGCACCCGTTCGGCCATGGCTTCGAAGGCCTCGTAATCGATGCCGTCGATGAGACGTTCGCCTTCCAGGTCACGAACCACCCCGTAAAAATCGACCACGGCCCCTTCGTCCCGACGGTAGTCGGGCGTGGTGGCGGCCAGCGGTTCTCGCGTCAACTTGGTGTCCCAGGCCGGCATTGTTCACCTTATGCGCAGGGTGCTCCGGCGCGCCACCGAAACCCTGCACCGGCACCCGGATGGCGGCGCACGATTTGCCCTTGTGAAAGCCCTTCTGCGGTGTATGGGGCTTTGACCGGGGCGAACGTCGGCGCCCGCTTCAACCCCCACCCCACCGCTCGCATGAACGCATCTGACATCGGTTTGGTTGGCCTCGCCGTCATGGGCGAGAACCTCGTCCTCAACATGGAAAGCAAAGGCTTTTCGGTTTCGGTCTTCAACCGGACGACCGAAGTCACGGAAAAGTTTGCGGCCGGGCGCGCCCAAGGCAAACGGATCGCCGCGTCCCGCTCGCTGAAGGAATTCGTCGCCAGCTTGGCACGCCCCCGCAAGGTGATGATCATGGTTAAAGCGGGCAGCCCGGTAGACGCCGTCATCGACGGGCTGGTGCCGCTTTTAGAGAAGGGGGACGTCATCATCGACGGCGGGAACTCTTTGTTCACCGACACCCAGCGTCGCGACCAAAAGATGTCCGGCTTGGGCTTTCATTACCTGGGTATGGGCGTTTCCGGCGGCGAAGAAGGCGCGCTGAAAGGGCCGTCGATGATGCCGGGCGGATCGCCAGGCGCTTGGGAGATCGTCGCCCCCATCTACCAGAAGGTGGCGGCGCAAGTCGAAGGCGAGGCGTGCTGCCGCTACATGGGCACAGACGGCGCCGGGCACTACGTCAAGATGGTGCACAACGGGATCGAATACGGTGACATGCAACTCATCTGCGAAGCCTACGCCATCCTCAAAGATGTCCTCGGGCTGAGCACGGACGAACTGCACGACGTCTTCGCCGAGTGGAACCGGGGCGACCTCGACAGCTTCCTCATCGAAATCACCACGAACATCTTCAAGAAGCAAGATCCAGAAACCGGGCAAGCGCTCGTTGACGTGATCCTCGACAAAGCCGGCCAGAAAGGGACCGGCCGTTGGACGTTGCAGTCCGCCATCGAACTTGGCGTCGTCGTCTCCACGATCAACGCGGCCGTCGAAGCGCGCGTGCTTTCCTCCATGAAGGATGCTCGGGTCCACGCAGCGAAAATCCTGCCCGCGCCACCGGCCAAACGCTTCGAGGGCGATCGCCAAGCGTTGATCGACGCGGTGCGCGACGCGCTGTACGCCTCCAAGATCATCTCGTACGCCCAAGGTTTCAGCCTGTTTGGCGCAGCCGGCAAGCAGTACCACTGGAACCTGAACTACGGCGACATCGCCACCATCTGGCGCGGCGGCTGCATCATCCGGGCCAAGTTTCTCAACCGGATCAAGGAAGCTTTTGATCGTGACCCGGGGCTCGGCAACCTCATGTTGGACCCGTTCTTTGCGTCGGTCTTGGAAAAGAACCAAGCGAACTGGCGCACGGCGGTGGCGACGGCCGTAAGCCACGGCGTGGCCGTGCCGGCCTTCAGCGCTTCGCTGGCCTACTTCGATTCGTTTCGCCAGGAACGTTTGCCGGCCAACCTGCTCCAGGCGCAACGCGACTACTTTGGGGCGCACACCTACGAACGGGTGGACCGGCCCGGCAGCTTCCACACCGAATGGCTGGAGTAACGGTTCGGCCCGACAGGTCCGGTTGCCGACAATCTTTTTGGGAGATGGCGTGCAGCTGATTGATGGGCGGGCCGTCGCCGCCCGCATCAATGCGGAGACTCGCGAGCGCGTGGCGGAGTTTGGACGCCGCGGGGTCGTCCCGGGGCTGGCCGTCGTTTTGGTCGGCGAGCACCCGGCGTCGGTGGTTTACGTCCGCAACAAGGACCGCACCTCGCAGGAACTCGGGTTGCACTCGCGCAAGGTCGAGCTGCCGGCCGGCACCACGCAGGCCGAACTGTTGCGTTTGCTCGACGAACTCCACTGCCCCGCCGCGATTCACGGCAGTCCGGTGCAGTCCCCGCTGCCTAGTCACTTGGATGAAGCGGAAGTGGTGCGCCTCCTCAACCCGGCCAAAGACGTCGACGGTCTGCACCCGGTCAACGTTGGCAAATTGGCGATGGGCGACCCGACCGCGCTGGTGCCTTGCACGCCGCTCGGTTGTCAGCGGCTCTTGTTGGAGGCCGGCATCCAAACCGCCGGGGCGCACGCCGTCGTGGTCGGACGCAGCATGCTGGTTGGCAAACCCGTCGCCCTTCTCCTCATGCAAAAAGGGCTGGGCGGCGACGCGACGGTGACGGTGGCGCATTCGCGCAGCCGCGACCTGCCGTCGGTCACGCGGCAAGCCGACATCCTGATCGCCGCGATTGGCCAAGCGAACTTCCTCCGGGCCGAGCACGTGCGCGACGGCGCGACCGTGATCGACGTCGGCATCAATCGGGTACCCAACCCGGCCAAACCGGGGAGCACGCGGTTGGTCGGGGATGTGGCGTTCGAGGAAGTCGCGCCGAAAACCGCGGCCATCACGCCGGTGCCGGGCGGGGTCGGCCCGATGACGATCGCCATGCTGATGGCCAACACGCTGCAGGCTTGCGGCGAACAGACCGGGGTGCGGGTGGGTTGACCACCGCACGCAGCGAGGCGCAAACGAGCAGGCAAGCGGCCACCGTGCCTGCCGCGGGATCGGCCGCTTCGCGGCATGGCAGAAGCCAACTGGACGGAGGCAAAAAGGGAAACGGCCGCCACCGTGCCTGCGGTGGGGCGAAGACCCAACCTGCAGGTTGAGCTGCGTCGTCCTGGATTGGCGCAGGTTGGTCTGAGCCGGTGAGGGGCTTCCCTCGAATTCCACCAGGGTCTCGTTCTCTGCGGTTCGAGTCGGGCAGGAAGACCCTGACGCCATTTCGGCACCATTCATCACTGGCTCAGACCAGCCGGCGGCCGTCTACCCCGAAAATCGCCCCCCTTTGCCGTCTGGGTCTTCGCCCCACCGCAGGCACGGTGGCGGCCGGCTTTCCCCGCGTTCAACGGTGGCTTTTTGCGCTAACGTGTGAAAACGGTTTACCGAACCGCCGCGGCAGCCAGACATGCATTCGTTCCACCATCAAGACGGAGAACTCCTCTGCGAAGGGGTCAAGCTGAGTGACCTTGCCGAAAAACACGGCACGCCCCTTTACGTCTACAGCCGCCAAACGATCGAGGATCATTTTCAACGTCTGGACGCCGCTTTGGCCGGGGTCGACCACGAGGTTTGTTACGCCGTCAAAGCCAACCCGAACGGCGCGGTGCTACGGCTCCTGGCGGAAGCCGGGGCAGGGTTCGACATCGTGTCGGGCGGCGAACTTTACCGCGTCATCCAAGCCGGGGGTGACCCCGCCAAATGCACCTTCGCGGGAGTGGGCAAGACCGCGGACGAGATCGCTTACGCGCTCGCGTCGGGCATCTACTCCTTCAACGTCGAGTCGGAAGCGGAGCTGCACGCCGTTGCCGGGGTGGCCCGCAAGATGGGACGGCAGGCGCCCGTGGCGCTGCGGGTCAATCCGGACGTCGACGCGCACACCCACCACTACATTTCGACTGGTAAAGACGAGAACAAGTTCGGCATCGCCCTCGACCGGATCGCCGCAGCCTACGATCTGGCGGCGGCGCTGCCCAACCTCACCGTGCGCGGCGTGCAGATGCACATCGGCTCCCAGATCACCGAAGCCGAGCCGTTTGCTCGGGCGGTGACGAAGATCGTGCCGCTACTCGGGGAATTGCGGGCCCGTCCCCCGTTAAAATTCGTGAGCGTCGGCGGCGGCCTCGGCATCATCTACCGCGGTTCATTGGAGAGCGGCGACGAGGTCTGGTGGCGACAGGAGGCAGCGGCCCCCGCGCTCACCATCGATCAGTATGCCGCGGCCGTCGTGCCACCCCTGCAGCGACTAGGCTTGCGGGTCTTGCTGGAGCCCGGCCGCTTCCTCGTCGGCAACGCCGGCGTGCTCCTCACCCGGGTGCTGTATCGGAAGGAGACCTCGCGCAAACGGTTCGTCATCGTCGATGCCGGCATGAACGACCTGATCCGCCCCGCCCTCTACGCAGGCTACCACGAAGTGGTGCCGGTGCGCCGGACCAAAGGGAGCCCGCGGGAAACGGTCGACGTGGTGGGACCGGTGTGCGAGAGCGGCGACTTCTTCGCGCAAGACCGCGAGATCCCGGTCGTCAACCCCGGCGACTTGATCGCCTTGATGAGCGCGGGCGCCTACGGTTTTTCCATGGCTTCGACCTACAACTCACGCCCGTTGCCGGCCGAAGTGTTGGTGACCGGCACCGAAAGCCGGCTCGTGCGGCGACGGCAGAACTACGCCGACCTGATCACGGCGGAGTTGGACGCGGAAGAAGGCTGAGGAAAACCCAGGTATGGCGACGAAAACAGGACGACGCGTGGTGGTGACGGGCGGTAGCGGGAAGTTGGGCCGGGCCTGCGTGGATGACTTGCTCGCGCACGGTTACCAAGTCTTCAACGCAGATTGGAACACGCCGCCGCCCGCGGATGCCCCTTGCCCGTGCTCGCGCGTCGACCTGACCGACTTCGGCCAGACGCTCGAGACCTTGGCCGGAATCGACGACCGGCACGGCGGCACCGACGCCGTGGTGCACTTGGCCGCCATCCCCGCGCCCGGACTCCGGCCCAACGCGGAGATCTTCCGCATCAACACGCTGAGCACCTACCACGTCTTTGAGGCGGCACGCCGGCTCGGCATCAAACAGGTGGTGTGGGCCTCGAGCGAAACGGTGCTGGGCTTGCCGTTCGACACGCCGCCGCCGTACGCGCCGGTCGACGAGGAATACCCGGCACGCCCCGAAAGCGCCTATTCCTTGACCAAACTGTTGGGCGAAGAGATGGCGAAACAGTTCTGCCGATGGGATCCCGAACTCAAGATCATCGGCCTGCGCTTCTCCAACGTGATGGAGCCGGCCGATTATGCCCGATTTCCCGGATTCGATGCCGACGCGGCGTTGCGGAAATGGAACCTGTGGGCCTACATCGACGCGCGGGACGGGGCGCAGGCGATCCGCAAAGCGCTCCAAGCAGACCTCCGCGGGGCGGAAGTTTTTGTGATCGCCAACGGCGATACGGTGATGTCGCGGCCGAATGCTGAACTGATGGCAGAGATCTATCCCGGGGTGCCGTTGCGCGAGGGCGTGGGTCCGCACGACACCCTGCTCGCCATCGACAAGGCGCGCCGCCTGCTCGGGTACGAGCCGGAGTATAGCTGGCGGGACCGGGCGTGATTCCCCCCGTTTGGGGTGAAGCGGCCACCACCCGAGAATCGGCAGGGCAAGGCAAGGAATGCGAGGCGACGCCGGGCCGCTAAGCCGCCGTACAACGCCGCCAAGGAAGTTCCCCACCGACACCCTCCAACCTGCGGCCGTCCATGGCGGTGGCTGCCAGGACTGCAGGTTAGAGGTTAACGCCCCGCCGCAGGCACACAACCCGTACACCCGGTGACGGACGCCGCCCGCCCGCGCCGCCGCCACTGACTACCCCCGAAGCCAGCCCGTGTGGCGAGCCGTCACTGCTTGACGGCGGCGTCGGTCAACCCCGACACCACGTAACGTTGCGCCACCAAGAACAGCAACAGGGGCGGGAGCGACTGCAAAGTTGCCAGCGCCATCACCCGATTCCATTGCGCCACGTTGTTGCCGATGAAACTGAAAAGTCCGGCGGTCACCGGCTTCATCGAATCGTCCGTGGTCAACGTGAGCGCCATCAAGAGGTCGCCCCATCCGGCCAAAAACGTGAAAATCGCGGCAGTCAAAATGCCGGGCACGACCAAGGGCAAAATGATGAACCAGAAACCCCGGAATCGGCCGCAACCGTCGATCTGCGCGGCCTCGGAAAGCTCTTTTGGGACGGCCCGGAATGACGGGCGCAACATCACAATGGCAAACGGTAAACTGATCGCGACGTCGGCCAGGATGAGCGCAGGGTAGGTATTCAAAATTCCAAGCCGGCCGAAGATGATGTAAAGGGGAGTGGCGATCATGATGGCCGGGAACATCAGGCTGCCGAGACTCAGGCCAAGGATGAGGGTCTTGCCGCGGATGCGCAGGTGGGCCAGACCGTAAGCACAGGGAACGGCAAGCATTAGGGTCACGACGGTGGTCCCGAGAGACACCACCGCGCTGTTCACAAAGAATCGGTTGATTTGGGGATCGGCCAAAATTCGTCCCCAGATCGTCCAGTCCGGTTGCAGTGGGATCAGTTTCGGCGGGTAAGCATAAATGTCGGACGTCGGCTTAAGGGCAGTGCTGACCATCCAGAAGAGCGGGACGAGAAAAAGGAACAGCGATCCGGCGCTGAGCGCGGTGAGATGCCAGCCATGCCGAAAAAAAGGGCTCTTCTTCATGCCGAGCCTTCCCGGCCGATGCTACGGAGGTAAAGGAGGGTCGCGCCGAAAAGAAAGAGGGCGGTAAGGTTCAGCAGGGCCGCTCCATGTCCAAACTCAAACTGGGCAAAAACGTAGGTGTAAGCCGCCGTGGAAACTACCTGCGAGGAGTTAAGTGGACCTCCTTGGGTCATCGTCCAGATGAGCTCGAACTGTTTGACCGTGTAAATCATCCCTAAAACCAGCGTGCTGAAAAGGGCCGGCTTGATCAACGGCAGGGTGATCCGAACAAACTTAGACCAAGCTCTCGCGCCGTCGATTGAAGCAGCTTCATAGAGTTCCTGAGGGATCGTCTGAAGTGCCGCGTAAAGCAGGGCTAGGTTAAACGGGATCCCGAGCCAGATGTTCGCGATGATTGTCGAGATCAGGGCCAAATTTTGGTCTGCCGTCCAAAAAAGGGGTGACGAGCTCAGGCCGACCGATCTTAACGCGTAGTTGATCAGACCACTGTCGCCGTCCAAAAGCCACCTGAACGTCGTGCCGGAGACGAGCACTGGGACCGCCCAACCAGCCAGATAAAGGCTTCGCATCAGGCGAGAACCTGGAAACTTCTGACGGTAAAGGATGGCGAGCGCCATGCTGATGGCGAGCTGAAAAAACAAAGAAGTCACCGTGAAAAGTACGGTGTTCAGCGCGGATAGACGGGTCAGAGGATCCTGAAAAATCTCCTGGTAGTTTTTCAGGCCGACGAAGGCGACAGAACCGCTGAGCAGGTCGCTGGCTCGGACGCTGATAAAGCTCAGCCGGATGTTATAAAGGATCGGGTAGGCCAGAAAAGTGACCAGGAACAGGACCGCAGGAAGGACAAAGCAGTAGTCGGTCACCTCGGCTAGGCGAAGCCGGGTTCGCCTAGTCGAACCGGAGGATTGCGCCACCTCAGGTATTTCGGTCGCGACCACAACCGGCTTACATCGCGGCGGGTTCAAGGAGCGGACTCAGTTGCCGCTGCGTTTCGTTCGCGATCTGTTCGGGTTTTCCAGCGCCGGTGACGGCTCGTTGGAAGGCGGTGTACAGAATCTGGGACATCTTCGGGTAGTTGGGACCATAGGCGCGGGCTTTGGCGGTCCGAATCGATTCATAGAAAACCTTGTCGAGCTCATCCGCAGATTTCTCGTCAATGAGGTCCAAACGGTTGGGCAACTGCCCACGGGCGTGGATAAAACCCAGCAACCGGGTCGGCTCGCTCAACCATTGGACAAAACGCCAAGCTTCCTCCTGGTTGGGGCCGCTTCCCAGGGCTAAGTTCTCACCACCAAGGATGGAAATCGACTCTTGATCTTTCGGTAGCGGACCGATGGTCCACTTGAACGGAAGTGTGGCGCCCTTGATGCCCGGCGTCTCCCAAGACCCGTTGATCATCATGGCGGCCCGCCCCGAGGTCCACGCGTTGGTTAGATCGCTCGGGCCCCAGGTCACCACGCTACGCGAAGCGCTCTTGTCCACCGCGACCAAGTCTTGCAGGTACTGCAAGGCTTTCACGCCCGCAGGAGATGAAATCGTCTGCAAATCCGCCCCTGCAGACCAAATGAACGGAAGGAGGGTGAACGTGCCGACCTCGGTCGAGTTCGCCGAAAACGCCAAACCGTAGGTGTTTCCCTGCGTCAGTTTTTTAGCAACCGAGCTAAACTCGTCCCAGGTCACCGGCAGCTTGGCGATGCCTGCTTTGTTCAGCAGATCCATGTCGTACCAGACGACCAAGGTATTGCTTTGGATCGGAATGCCGTAGTTGCGTCCCTTGTACAAGGTACTGCTCCAAGGCCCCTTAAAGTACTCATATTTCCAGCCTTTCATCCGGTCGGTGAGGTCCGCCAGGGTGCCCTGCGCGGCCAAGGCTTGATTGTCGGGGTTGTCGAGGATGATGATGTCGGGCACCGAGTGCGTGGCGGTCGCTTGGATCAGTTTACTCTTGAAGTCGCCCTGCGGCACGGCGGAACGCGTGATCGTGACGTCCGGGTGCTCGTCGTGGTACTGTCGGAAGATTTTTTCTAGGTATTCTCGGTTCGCGACACTGTTGGTGTCGTAATCGATCCAATTCAGCCTCGTCTCGGCGACCGCCCCGGAGGCGGTCAGGGCGGTGGCCAACGCGGCGAGACAGCATCTGGGGAGGGAACAAACGATCATATGTTTCTCTTTCTTGGCGAAGACCTGCCGGTCCCGGCAGGGGTGGTTTACGTACTCCGGACGGTTGAAAGGGCTTTCTCGATGGCTGACCGCGCCCGCAAGAGCCCGCGTTGACGCAGTTCTAGCGAACCGTTCGGCCAACCGTAGCTCGCGTCTTCGTGCTCGATGACGATCGCTTTTGCGCAGCTTCGGTTGGCCACGGCTTCAAGGAACGATGTCCACAAGACGTCGCCATCACCCGGCAACCGGTAGGACCACCAGTCGCCGTAGTAGCCGGTCAGCGGGATGCAGGCGGGACGCAACTTGGCGTCCTTTGCGTGGATCAGGAAAGATCGATCCGCCACCGCCTGGAACGCCGGCAGAACCTCGATTCCTTGCGGAAGCAAATGGGACGGGTCGAATTCTACGCCGACGCGACCACGGCCCACCCCGTGGAAGAGTTCTTGCCAGCCGCTGGGCGTCGTGGCGATCCAGTCTTTGGTGAACCCGGGCCAGTTCTCGAAAAGGACGGTGGTAGCCGAAGCCGGGTCACTGGAGAAAAGCTCGCTCAGATACCCCGTCAGGGAGGAATAGTTTTCGGCTGGCGATTGTTCCGGATTCCGACCCGCGAAGAACGTCACGTACGGCACCTCCGCTTCACCCGCCCTGACAAAGCACTCGCGCGCCTTCGCACGCCGTTCCCGCTCGCGCGTTGGGTCAGCATCGAGCAGCGCACCGAAACAGACGATCGAAGACACGTCCAAGCCCCGGGCGCGCACGCGGCGGCAGACCTCGTCCGTTTTCCCGAGCTCCGGCAGATGCTGGTTGGCGTCGATCTCCAAGGTTTGGAAGCCGTTGGCGACCGCCCATTCGGCCACCACCTCCAACGGTTGGTCGCGCAAGATGACGGAATAGAAACCGATCCTCACGTCAGATCAGACGCTTGCCTTGCAGGTAAGCGCGGTAGATTTCCTCGTTTAGGGCGACGTCCAAGAAGGCGTCCTCGCCGCTCGATCGGAAGGGCGTTCCAGACCGCAGGCATTCGATGAAGTGCTTCGCCTCCTCATGGTAAGACCACGTCTTCAGCGTCTGCGGCAACGGATGGCGCAGTTCCGGCTGCGGCTTACGTGCGTAAACCTCCAGGCGCGTCACCGCCGGACGCGCAAACAGCGGCGGCGTTTCTGTCTTGATCCAGCCCTCCTCAAAATAGACGTGCGTGTTCTCGTCCCACGCGTGAAAGTTCGAGGTGGCGCTTTCGATCACGCAACGAACCCCCGCCAGCTGGAGAATGACGATTCCGGTGAAGCCATCCGGGTCGAAGGCAACCTGCTCGACTCCCACGACGTCCCGCCGGTCTGCTTCCAGAAGGTAACGAAGGAAATTCACGTTGTGCGTGTATTGCTGAAGGTAGTTGACGTACCTGTCGTGGTACTCCGACGGCATCCACTCAGGGAGTCGATCGCTCGAAGTCCAGGGCTCGATCGGTTCCTCCGTTCGGATCATTTGGTCCACGTCCAAGCCTACCAACCAATTCCCGCAGAAACCGTGGTTGCGGGCCAGCAGGACGTCGCCTGCGACTCCCTCCCGACGCCAAGCCGAGACCAAGTCCGCCATCAACACGTTGCCTGGATCGTACCGCTTCATGTAGGCAACCATGAGCCTGCTTTGGCCATGACGGGCGGCGTCTAGCATGCGTTCGGCTTGCCGCTGGGAGACCGCCATCGGTTTCTCCATGAAGACGTGTTTGCCGGCGCGGAGGAGGTCGGCCGCGATGTCGCCTTGCTCGGCAAATCCTGCAGAAACCGCCACCGCGTCGACCTGCGGATCGCCCGCCAGCTCTAGGTGGCTGCCGTAGAGGGCGGGAACACCGAACCGCGCGGCGACTCGCTCGCGAAGCACGGGCCGTTTCTCGGCCAGCGCGACCAGTTCGCAATCCGGGACGGAACGGAAGTTCGGCAAGTGAACGTTCTGCGCCATGAATCCGCAACCGACGTACCCGAGTCGAACCGGGTGAGGCAGGCTTTGCATCTGGTGGGGAGGAGAGGGGTTTGGGGTCGATGACCGGGCCGAAATGGGGCGGCCAAGTTGCGACGATGGGTGGAACGACCCAGGAAAGCAAGCAAAAGCGTTAACGCTAACGCATCCGGGCGCAATCGTGCGCAAATCCCGTGCTCCCGGCGCGCCAACCGTGCCGTGGTCCTCGCTCGACAGTGCGACCCGGCAGATGCATGGTCGCTGCCCATGTCGCGTCGCAGAAGAGCCGGCACCGGCGTCCCCACCATCGCAGAGGTCGCCGCCCGGGCCGGTGTATCTACCCAGACGGTGTCCCGAGCGCTCTTGAGCCGACCCCGCATCAGCGCCGCAACCCGCGAACGGGTGCTAAACCTGGTGCGCGAAATGGGGTACCTGCCAAACCGCAACGCGCAAACCTTGGCCAGCACCAAGTCAAACCTCATCGGCCTGATCACCCACGCGCTGGCCGACATCGGCCCAACCCAGACCCTCGTGCAGCTAGAAGAGGCGGCCAAGACCCGCGGCTTCAACGTGATCGTCATCGACGTCGACGAGAACCCGCAAAGCATTCGGGCGGCCGTCGACCAACTTTGCGCGTACCGCGTCCTTGGCATCCAGGTCAACTTCCCGTTGCGCACGGATTTCGGCATCTTCCGCGACATCGGCCGGAGGGTGCCGGTGGTGCTTCACGACGTCCGCGTCGGACCGGAGGTCGCCTCCGTCGTTTTTCGTCACGGCAAGGGCGCCCAGCTTCTGACGGAGCATTTGCTCGCGCTGGGCCACCGGAAGCTGGCTTACCTAGGTGGCCCCAAAACTTGGATCGCGGAACACGAACGGAGACAGAGTTGGCTTAGAACTTTACGACGGGCGGGGCTGAGTCCCGGAGCGGTGTTCCACGGCGACTGGACCGCGGCGACAGCTTACGCACAAGCCAAAGAACTGCTCCAACAACACCGGGGCAAGTTCAGCGCCGTCGTCGTCGGAAGCGACATGATGGCCGTCGGGCTCCTACGAGCCCTGAGCGAGGAGGGAGTCGCGGTACCCACCGAGGTCTCGGTAGGCAGTTTCGGCGATTTCTCCATCGCCAGCTTTCTAACCCCAGCCCTTACCACGGTCCGACAAGACTTTGCGCAGGTCGGACTTCGTGGGTTTGCGTGCCTCCTGAGCTTGCTGGAAGACCCGGGGAGTCCGCTTCAGCAATTGAACCTCGAACCGGAATTAAAGATCCGGGAAAGCACGGCACCAGCCCCGAGAAGAGGAACCCAAGCGACAACAAAACAGCGGGATTGAGCATCCGTCGATGGCGATCGGTGAAGCGGCCCTCTAGCCCGCGGTGGGGCTAAGACCCAGACGGAGCGTGGGGGTGGCATTCGTCTGAGGTGGCGACCGGCTGGAGGGTGCCGGACCCCAAACGATGCCGTGGGCAGGTGTGGGCATCATTCCGCCCCGGCTCAGACCAACCTGAGGCCGTCCGTGGCGACGGCTGCCAGAGCCGCAGGTTGGGTCTTCGCCTCACCCCGCGGCCGCGGGGCAAGAAGAGGGCCGCCGCTATTTAGCAGCCGTCAGTTCCGCCGCCTCTTCCTGGCGGTAATTCAGGTACGGGCCTAGCCAGCGTTCCATTTCCGACACCGGCATTCCTTTGCGCGCGGCGTAATCCGCCACCTGATCGCGCCCGAGTTTGCCGACGCCGAAGTACTTGGCGTCCGGATGCGCAAAGTAGAGCCCGCTGACCGCCGCACCCGGCCACATCGCGTAACTCTCCGTCAACCTGATCCCGGCGGCCTTTTCCGCCTTCAATAGCTCAAACAACGTCCGCTTCTCGGTGTGGTCAGGGCATGCCGGGTACCCTGCCGCGGGGCGAATGCCCCGGTACACTTCGCGGATGAGGTCCTCTTTTGAGAGATCTTCGGCACGCCCGTAACCCCACTCGCGGCGGACCCGTTCGTGGAGGTATTCCGCAAACGCTTCGGCCAGTCGGTCGGCCAACGCCTTGGTAAGGATCGAATTGTAATCGTCGTGCTCCGCTTCGAATTGCTTGGCCAACTCGTCGGCGCCGTGACCCGCCGTGACGGCGAAAGCGCCAAGGTAGTCCCGGCGACCGGATTCGACCGGGGCGAGGTAATCCGCCAGACAATGGTTCCATTGGCCGGTCGGTTTGACCATCTGCTGCCGGAGAAAATGGAACGTCGCCAACCGGTCGCGCCTCTCCTCGTCGGTGAACAACTCCACGTCGTCGCCGCGGGCGTTCGCGGGCCAAAAGCCGTAGACCCCGCGCGCCTGCAGCAACCGGCCGTTGACGATGTCTTGGAGGAGCTTTTGCGCGTCCTCGTAGAGTTGCCGGGCTTGTTCGCCCACGGCGGGATCGTCCAGAATTTTCGGGAATCTGCCGCGCAACTCCCAGGTGTGGAAAAAAGGCGACCAGTCGATGTACGGCACCAGTTCCTCCAAAGGCACGCTTGGAAGCACCCGTCGTCCGGTGAACGCCGGGACGTCGATCCCGGTTTCACGCCAATCGAATGGCGGCCGACGCTCGCGCGCCTCGGCCAACCCAAGCAATTCCTTGGTGTGCGTGCGCGCTTCGAACTCCTGACGCAGCCGCGCTTGGTCGGCCTCGTTCTGCCGCACGTAAGACGCCTGCAAATCGTCGCTCAGCAGGGAGTTCACCACGCCGACCGCGCGCGAGGCATCCACCACGTGGACGGTCGGACCGCGGTAATGCGGCGCGATCTTCACCGCGGTGTGCGCCCGGCTGGTGGTCGCGCCGCCGATCAGCAACGGCAACCGGAACCCGAGCCGGTCCATTTCCCGCGCCACGTGCGTCATCTCGTCGAGGGAGGGCGTGATCAAGCCGCTCAAACCGATCGCGTCGACGCCTTCCCGGCGCGCCTTCTCCAAGATCGTTTCGGCCGGCACCATCACACCCATGTCCAACACCTCGTAATTGTTACAGGCCAGCACCACCGAGACGATGTTCTTGCCGATGTCGTGCACGTCTCCTTTGACCGTCGCCATCAGCACCCGGCCTTGTGCCCGCGCGTCCGTGGCAGCCGCCTTTTCGGCCTCGAGGAA
>CAXUNV010000008.1:0-22467 GCA_964252355.1 uncultured Chthoniobacterales bacterium
CCGCCCCCCCCCCCATCCGGGGGGCCGCCCCCCCCCCCCCCCCCCCCCGCCCCCATCAAAATCTTTCTGCCGAGCGCCACTCGATCTATCGTCTCGCGACCTCATCAAGGGTGAGGCTTTTAGGTCAGCATCCCCAGGTTCGCCAGAATCTCGTCAACCCAAGCGAAAAACGCAAACCCGGTGGCGAAGGACCGACCCCGAGTTAAGATGCAGACTTCGACCGGCCTCGCGAAGAAGTCGGTGCCTCGCGCCGAAGACGGATGAAGGTCCTCCTGCAGCCAGCCAAGCGGGCGTACGCCCGGTTACCCGGGCCGTTCCGCCGGGGTTTGAAGCAGCTCTGGATCTGGATCCGCGGCATGGTCTGGCCTCTGCCGTATTGGGTCGGCCACCTCCGGGAAGCCGTGGCTCCGGCCGGCCAGGGAACGCCCCCGCGGGTGTTGGACGTCCTCTTCGTGATGGATGTGCTCGACCGGGGGTGGATCCTGGAAGGCATCTGTCGCGAAATCGCCCAACGCACCCCCGGAACGGTCGATTTCTACTACCACCAACACTTCTACTCGGCAGCTGAGCGTGACCCATTCTGGCCGACCCGTCCCCGACTGCCAGCGGCGCGGAACTGCTTCTTCGCCGACGGCCCGTTCTTCGCCTGGTGCCTAAAGGCGGACCCTTCCCTTTCGCGCCGGCGCAACTTCGTTTGGTACACGCACCCGCGGCTGACGCTGCCGCGCCGCGAGTTGCCCTTCGTGCTGAACGCGGCGACCCACACCTTCGTGACCTGCTCGGCGTACGCGCGGGACTTGGTGAAGGAGGGCGTCGCGCCCGCGAAGGTGAGCGTGGCGTTGGGCGGCGCCGATCCGGACTTGTTTCCGCCGCACACGCGCGCGCCGGACGGCTACGTCGGTTTCGTCACCGCCTACTACCCGCGCAAGAACCCGGACCGGATCTGGGAGATCGTGGAGCGGATGTCTCACCGCCGTTTTCTCCTCATCGGGCCGAATTGGGAGCAGCATGCGGGGTTTGCACGCGTCGCCGGCCTGCCTCGGTTCGAATACGTGCAGGCGCCATACGCCGACTATCCAAAATGGTATGCCAAGATGAGCGTCTTTGTCTCCGTGAGCTTGGTGGAAGGCGGCCCCATCCCCCTGGTGGAAGCGATGATGTGCAACGTCTTTCCGGTCGCGAGCCGCACCGGGTTTGCGCCCGACGTGATCCAAGACCGGCAAAACGGTTTCCTCTTCGACCCGCACGCTCCGGTTGAAGAGGTGTGCAGACTGATCGATGAGGCGTTCGGCATGACGGTCGACGTCCGCAAAACCGCGCAGCGGTACTCTTGGAGCGGGTTTGCCGCAGAAATCAACCGGCACTTCCAGACCGTCTGACGCCCAGCTAACCGGGCAGGAAGTTCCGCATCGGGTACGCCGGACGAAAATCCGGACGGGAGCACGGGACGGACCCGGCACCCGCACCGGCCGGGTGGCGCGGGCGCCGACGGTGGCCGAGCTGGGCCGCTTGCGCGGCGGAGAACGGGAAGAAGCGCCGTCCACCGACGGGTCCGGGCGCCGCGCACGCCGTTTTGCGGGATCGAGCGCACCGGCAAAACCGCTTGCTTGACGACGGGTGATCTGGAAGCGTCCGCCTCGATGAGTGGCCAGCCCCGATGTCGCCATTTGGTGTTCGCGGCCGTGTTCACCCTGGTAAACCTCGGGTCGAGCCAAGCGGAGGAGCTTGCCTTCAGACTGACTCCGCAAGGCGTGCCGCTGCTTAGTTGGGCGGGAAAAGGCTTGGTCACGTCCCCGGACAACGGCGCGTGGTTGGACGCCGTGGTGGGTTATCACGGGAGCGCAAACCCCAGCCCGGTCTCGCCCGTGGACGTCCGCCTTTTGACGGGCGACACCGTCCTTCGAACCTACCCTTGGGGCAGGGTATCGATCGCGTACCGCGCGATCCCGGACGGCGTCGACGTCACGGTTGAAGGGACCAACACGGCGAGCGACGCCGCCATTGAGGCGCTTGGCGTGGTGCTGGTCCCGTTCCGGTTTCCTGGCGGGAACGCGCCGGCGGCTTGGGCCGAGGCAGGGCCACCCAAAGCGCGCGCCACAGACGGCTCGCCCGCGCTCCTGGCCCGCTACGGGTCGGGAACCGTGGCCTTGATCAACGACGTCGGCGCTGACCAAACCGAGGCGGCTTGGGCGGTCGCGGCGGATGGTTCGTGCTGGGCCACGCTCCGCACGAGCAAACCCATCTTTCGCGGAGAGACGGTCGTCGCGCATGCCCACCTGCGGTTTGGGACGGCGGACGCACCGGCGGCAACCTTCGTCGAGCCTCTGTACGAGGTTTACCGCACCGCGCATCCCGAAGGCGTTCCGTGGAAAGACCGGCGGCCGATCGGGTCGATCTTCTTAGCCAGGGTGAACCAGAAATGGCCTGGCAATCCCCGGGGATGGTTCAACGACCCGAAACTCGACCTGAACACGCCGGCCGGGGCAGACGAGTTCCGTAAACGTCTCTTTGAGAAGGCGAACTACTCGATCACCCTGCTCCGGGGTGCCGGTGCCCAAGGCATGATCCTGTGGGATCTGGAAGGGCAGGAATTCCCGCAAGGTGAAGCCACCTACGCCGGCGACCCGACGCTGCTGGCGCGGCTGGCACCAGAAATGAACGCCGTGGCCGACGACCTCTTCCGGCTTTACGGCAATCAGGGGTTCAAGACGGGGCTCTGTCTCCGCGCCAACCTCATCGTGTTCCGGCGCGACGGTTCTTTTTACCAGCGGGAGTACGACACTCCCGAAGACTTGCTTGCCGGCTTGGACCACAAGATCGCCTACGCGCGCAAGCGTTGGGGTTGCACGTTGTTCTACGTCGACTCAAACGGCGGCAAACACGGCGTGTACGACGCCTGGATCTTTGAGCGACTCCGCCGGCTCCACCCCGATTGCCTGATTGCTCCCGAAAATTGCTACGCCGCGTACTACGCGTGCACGTCGCCTTACCGCGAACTCCGCCCATCGGCGCCTTGGGCAAACGTGGCCAAGACCGGGGATGCGCTCCGTGCGCTCTATCCGCACGCGTTCAGCGTCATCAATTTGGCGGACGGCGACTACCGCAACCGGCGGGCCGAGTTGATCGACGGCGTGCGCGGAGGCGACATCCTGCTCTTCCGTGCGTTCGCGCGCTGTCCAGAATACCCGTACGTGCAGGAGATCTACCGCGCGGCGACGGAAGGAGCCGGCGGGTGAGCGCGCAGGTGCGCCGTCGAGGGATGGACGGCGAACCGGAACGCGGGGGCGGCCTGACGCGCCGACGTTTTGTCCGGACAGCTTGGGGTGTTGCCGCCGGGGTTTGCCTACCCCGCTGGGTTCAAGCTGAGCCTTCCTGGCCGACGCAGCCGCGCGTGGCGGCGACCATCGATTTTCAGAGTCCCGCTTTCGAGCTGCCCGCAGATTTTGTCGGGCTAAGTTTTGAAACCGGCCGAGTCGCTGAGGACGATTATCTGACGCCAGAGAACGGCTCGCTGGTACGCCTGCTGCAAACGTTAGGCTCGGGTGGCGTGCTCCGGCTAGGCGGCAACAGCAGTGATTTCGTCGACTGGCCCGGCAGTCCCATCGAGGAACGGCAGATCGCGCGTTTTGCGGAATTCCTGCACGCGATCGGCTGGAAGCTGATCTACGGGTTGAACGTCGGCACCGGCGAACGGGAGCAGGCCCGCGCCGAAGCGGAATGGGTCACGCGCCGTTGCGGCGAGGCACTGGTCGGCTTTCAACTCGGGAACGAGCCCGACTTGTTCGGTGCAGCCGGGAAGCGTCGACCGGAATACGACGTAGGCGACTACCTGCGGGATTGGCGACGTTTCGCGGACGCGGTGCGCGCCCGCGTGCCTGGGGCCCAGTTCGGCGGTCCAGACGTCTCCTACCGTGCGGAGTGGCTGGCGCCTTTCGCCCGGGACGCCGGGCCCGGACTGGTGTTCCTCAGCCAACACTATTACAGCGAAGGTCCGGCGGGCGATCCTGGGGTTACCATCTCAAAAATGCTGGCGTCCCTGCCGGATCTGGTCAGTCGTCTGCGGTTTGCGCGAAAGGAGGTGGCGGGGACGGGGCGGCGCCTGCGGATGACGGAGGTCAACTCGGTCTACCACGGCGGACAAGAGGGTATCAGCGACACGGGTGCCGCCGCGATTTGGGTGGTGGGCGTGGCCCTCGCCCTCGCGACCGAGGGCTGGACCGGGTTCAACCTGCACAGCAACCAAGGCGCGGTTTATTCCCCGGTGTTGCGCGGAGCCGACGGGGCATTCCATCCCCGACCGACCTACCACGCCCTCCGGTTTCTGCGAAGGTTCGCGGCGGGGTCCGTCTGTCCTGTCCGTCTCGAACCGGCGACGCCGTCACTCACCGCCGCCGGCTTCGCCCGGGCAGACGGAGTCAACCGGCTCGTGGTGGCGAACCTCTCTCTGCACGCGACCGCGCGCCTCGCGCTGCCCAAGGCGTTCCAGCCGCGCGTACGCGTGCACACCTTCGGCGCCGCCGTTCTCAACGAAGAAAACCTGGAGGTGGACGGCGTCAGTGTCGCCGAGGGTGAGCGAGCCTGGGTGCAGCCTGGCGAGATTCGGGAGTTTGCGCCGGGTGCCACGGCGGAACTCGGCGTGCCGCCCGTAAGCGTCGTCGTGCTCGAAACCGCGTGAGGCGAGCGCGAGTCTTCCTTGACCCGCGCTCCCCGGGCATCGCAGCCGGTCACCGGCTTCCGCAGGGGACGGTCATCAGCCTTCAGCCAACTCGGGAGCGGGGAACCTCTCAAATCTGGGCGCGCAGAGGTGGTTCAGCCCGAACCCGACGAGGTAGGCGAACGCGCAGACAAGGAAGACGATCGTGTAGCCACCGGCTTGGAACCGGTCGAGCAAGATGCCGGTGACGACCGGGAAGATCATCCCCGCGATGGAACCCGCCGTGCTCCCCAAGCCGATCAGGGACGCCACGGCGCGCTTCGGGAACATGTCCGACGCCGTGGAGTACAGGCTCGCCGACCACGCCTGGTGCGCAGATCCCGCCAGCCCGATCAGGAAAACGGCCGTCCAGTTGCCTACGCTGGTGACGAACAGGATCGGCATCACGCAGAGCGCAAAGATGAACATGGCCGTCTTGCGCGCACGCGTGACGCTCCAACCGCGGCCCATCAGGTAACCCGGCAACCAGCCGCCCAGGTTGCTCAACACCGTGATGATCGCGTAGATGGTCACCAAGTGCATCCAACTGTGCGTGATGTCGAGGTTGCGCGTCTTTTTGAAGAAGTCAGGCAGCCAGATCAGAAAGAACCACCAGACCGGATCGGTCATGAACCGCGCGACGATGATGGACCACGTCTGGCGGTACCTAAGCAAGCTTAACCACGAAATCTGTCCGGCGCTCCGCCCATGCCCCTCATCGCGGTCGCTCTGGATGTAAGCCAATTCGTCCGCACTCAGTCGCTTCTGCCGCTCCGGCGTTTGGTAGAGCGCTAACCAGAACGCCAACCAGACAAAACCCGCCAAGCCGGCCACGATGAACGTCATCTGCCAGTTCCAGGTGAGCGCGATCCAGGGGATGAGGATCGGGGCGATGATCGGACCGACGTTCGAGCCCGTGTTGAACAAGCTCGTCGCGAAGGTCCGCTCCTTCTTGGGGAACCAGAGCGCCACGGTTTTGACCGAAGACGGAAAGTTGCCGGCCTCGCTGATTCCCAAACACATGCGCGCGGCCATGAAACCGCCGACGCTGGCGACGAGCGCGTGCCCCATCGCGGCGAGGCTCCAACCGACGATCGAAAGTGAGTAGCCGAGTTTGCTTCCAAACCGGTCGACCAAATAGCCGAAGAGCAGCGCACCCACGGCATAGGCACCCTGGAAGGCGCTGTTGATCGCCCCAAACTGTTCGTTACTCCAGTGCAGTTGGTTGTCGAGGATCGGCTTGAGCAGGGACAGGATCTGCCGGTCCATGTAGTTGATGGTGGTGGCGAAGAACAACAGCGCGCAAACCACCCAGCGGTAACGCCCGACGGAGATCGCGGGCGTTTCGAGTCCAGCTTTCAGCACTTGCGGCATCGCTTTTCTTCTTTCTTGACCCCTGTTCCCGTTTGACTCCGCACCGCCGTCCAGCCAGGGGTCGGCCGTGCCAACGGCCCGGCGGTCTTGCCCCACGCCGTTTTATCCGAAGATCGGTCGCAAATGACGGTCGAGGAGATTTGTCGTCACGTTCCTGGCGACGGCCTCTCCATGGGCCTCCAGCGCCTCCGTAAACCGCTTTCCCATCCCCGCCGCAACCTTGAAGCCGACGTGCAACAACTGCCGGAAGCTTGGATCGTAATCGGGGGATGACTCGACGTGACGCAGCGCGCCGCCGTACCGCGCCGAAGTCCACCCCAGCACGGTTTGGGGGTCGGGCAGTTTGCGCGGGTCGACGTCGATCACCGTGCTGTAAGGTGCCGTCAACTCCGCGAAATGCGCGTACGCCTGGACGTAAACGTCTTTGGCTAACGCCAACCCTTCACCGCCGGACTCAGCCAACCCGATCACCTCTTCCAGCCAGGTGGTGCCCGCCGTCTTGACGTGCAAACCGGCGTCATGCTTTTTGATGAGGCGGTTGATGATCGGGTAGATCGAGAACTTGTCGCTGCCGGAGTGCACACTCAACTTGAGGGTGTCAGAAAACCCGAACTCACCGACGGCGAACGCGATGACGCTCAGGTCGTCGTCGAACTCCTTCTCGAATTGCCCAAGGTCACCGACGTAGTCGACGCCTTTGTTGAACCGTCCGGTGAACTTCGGGGCGATCGTTTGGACCGGAATGCCCTCGTCGGCGATCATCGCCAGGATCAAGAACAATTCCACAGGGTTTTGCGGTGCGTCGGTCTCGTCCACGGAGACTTCGGTGACGAAGGCCCCCCGCCCTTTCCGCCCCTCGACGTGCCGGTAAATGCGGCCCGCCTCCTCGATGGCCCGCAGGAATTTGGCGGCAGCCCCACGCACGACCTCTTCGGTGAGGTCAAACGGCCGTTCGATGCCCGGAATGGCAAGTGAACCGTGGTAGCGGCGCACCGCCTTGACGAAAGCCTCGACGGCCTCGGGTTCGGCCGCTTTGCCGGTGAAATCCGCGACGTCGAGGGTGAAGAAATCGCTGGCGGGGATGAACGCATCCACCGTTTTCAAGCCGATGTGGTCGGCGTCGACGTAATACGCTCCCTTGAAGCCCAACGCAGCCACCGCCGCGTCGGCCTCGGCCCGGACGTCCTGGGGCTGGCTGTGGACGATCAGGTGTTCGCGATTGGATTTGTTCCAAACCGGGTAGACGTCGATGCCTGCGTCACGCGCCTGCACGATCGCCTGCAGTTGGGCTCGACCCTGATGCGCGAACCGGTCGCCGGTGCCGAACGTGTATTTTTGGATCTTCACCGCGGGACGGGAGGAGAGAGAGGTGGGGGGCGATCTTGACTTAGGCCCTGCCGCGATCCCGGAGGGCGTCCGGACCAGGACGTTTCGCCGAAGACCGCCGCACTGGTCTTACCACTTGACCGTAAGGCGATCTTGGCGAGCTTGTCAAGCGCTGGTCGGTCCAACCCCGGGGCCCGCCCCGCGCGGGGGTCTGGTCGTCGACCGCCGCCAAACCGCGATCGCCCTTGCCAAGCCCGGGGCAACGTTTAAACCGCTGTACGCATGGCGAAAGGAGAAGAAACCGAAATGAACCTGTTTGACCTGACCGGAGAGGTCGCCGTGGTCCTCGGGGCGACGGGCGTGCTGGGCGGCGCGATGGCCGAAGGTCTGGCCGCCGCCGGCGCCAAGGTGGCGGTGCTAGGCCGCAACGCCGAACGGGGCGCGGCGAGGGTTCGCTCCATCGGACAACAGCACGGCGAGGCCGCGTTCTTTTCCGCCGATGCCCTCGACCCGGCCTCGCTGAGGGCGGCGCACGACGCCCTCTCCAGTCAGTTGGGTGCTCCCACCATCCTGGTGAACGCCGCGGGTGGCAATGATCCGCGCGTGACCGTCACCCCCCAGCGCCCCTTCGAGGAAATCGGCATCGGGGACTGGCGGGAAAACTTCGACCTGAACTTGGTCGGGGGAACACTGATCCCTTGCCAGGTGTTTGGCCCCGCCATGAAGGCCAACCGCAAAGGCAGCATCATCAACATCGCCAGCGTTTCCGCCCACTTACCCCTCTCGGGCGTCGTGGCCTACTCCGCCGCCAAGGCGGCAGTGTCGAGCTTGACCCTGTTTCTCGCGCGAGAATGGGCATCCCACCACGTCCGGGTGAACTCGATCACGCCCGGTTTCTTCCCCGGGGAGCAAAACCGCCGTCTGCTTTTCAACGAGGACGGTACGCCTACGGCCCGCGGTCAAGTGATCCTGAGCCATACGCCCGCGGCGCGTTTCGGAGTCCCTGCCGAATTGGCCGGCGCGGCGGTCTTCCTCGCAAGTGAAAGAGCCAGCGGCTTCGTAACCGGCATCGACCTGCGGGTCGACGGCGGGTTCCTCTCACAGACGATCTGAAATCCCTGGGCGGGCCGGCCCTGCCCGCCCATGCCGGGGGCGCCTCACAGGCCAGGCTTCGGGGCACCCCCAGGTTTCGACGGCTCGTTCCTCCTCCGCGGCACTGGGTCAGACGGCGCTGCACTCCAACCCGAAGTAGGCCTTCGCATTCTCGAAGCAGATGCCGCGGATCAAGCTGCCAAGCAGGCCTCGGTCATCAGGGATCTCGCCGCGCTCCACTTCCTTGCCCAACAGATCGCAGAGGAGACGACGGAAGTATTCGTGACGCGGATAGGACATGAAGCTGCGCGAGTCGGTCAACATGCCGACGAAGCGGCTCAGCAGACCGACGTTCGAGAGCGCGTTCAATTGCCATTCCATGCCCTCCTTCTGGTCCAGGTACCACCAACCGCTCCCAAACTGGAGCTTCCCAGGAATCGCCCCATCCTGGAAGTTGCCGATCATCGTCGCCAAGACGTAGTCGTCGGCGGGGTTGAGGTTATAGAGGACCATCTTCGGCAGTTTTCCCGCCGCTTCGAGTCCGTCGAGGTAACGCGCCAGCGGTTCGGCCTGCGGCCAGTCGCCGATGGAGTCGTACCCGGTGTCGGCACCAACCTCGGCCGATCGGCGGCCGTTGGTGTTGCGCAACGCGCCCAAGTGCAACTGCTTGGTCCACCCCGCGGCGGCGTCCATTTCGCCGAAGGACCGGAGCATGAAGCTCCGAAATTTCAGCGTTTCGGCGGCGCTGGGCGCGACGCCCGAGCGAGCACGTTCGTAGATCCGGCCCGCCTCGGCTTCGTCGCACGGTTCCGAATAACAAAACGGGAGGCCATGATCCGACAATCGTGCGCCGAGTGACCCGAAAAATTGGTGCCGAGTCCGCAGCGCCTCGAGCAGGCCGGCGAACCCGGAGGCGCGGTGGCCGCTCGCTTGCTCGAGGCGTTCAATCCAGCTCCCGAACGCACCGCCGCCGTCGACCGCGAACACCTTGTCCGGACGGAACGCCGGGTAGACGCGCGTGGGCAAGCCGCTGCGCCCGATCGTCTGGTGATGCGACAGGTCGTCGGCCGGGTCGTCCGTCGTGCAAATGACGGAGACCCTGAATTTTTTCAGGATCTGGTGCACCGTGAGGTCCCGGAGTTGCTCGTTGGCCTGGGCCCAGACCCGCGGTGCCGACCCTTCGTTCAAAAGCTCGGTGATGCCGAAGTAACGGCGCAACTCGAGGTGGGTCCAATGGTAGAGCGGGTTGCGAAGCGTGGCCGGCACGGTCCGGGCGTAAGCCAGGAACTTTTCGTAGTCACTGGCGTCGCCGGTGATGAACCGCTCAGGCACCCCGTTGGCGCGCATTGCCCGCCATTTGTAATGATCCCCGTAGCGTCCTTCGACCAGCCAGATCTGCGTCAGGTTGTCGAAGCGCCGATTGAGGGCGATGTCGGCCGGCGGCACGTGGCAGTGGTAATCGAAGATGGGCTGCGGTTGAGCGAACTCGGCGTAGAGCTCTTCGCTGGTGGCGTTCGAGAGCAGGAAACTTTCCGCAAGAAAGGACTTCGCCATGGGGAGAACGGAACCTCAGCTCCCATAGGGCCGTCGGAGTGGTTGGTCAAGTGGTCAGACCTGGCGTTTTAGCCGGGTTTGGGGTACGCTCGGCGCGATGCCGATACAGCCCGTCGAGCCACGTCGACTCTACCAGCAGATCGCTGACCAGATCCGCTCCCTCATCGCCGCCGGCGAATTTTCACCCGGCAGTCAACTCCCGGCCGAACGGGAGCTGGCCGTGCGGTTCGGCGTCTCACGCCCGAGCCTGCGGGAAGCCCTGATCGCCTTGGAGGTGGAAGGGCGCGTCAACGTGCGCCCCGGCCTGGGGATCGTCGTCACGACGCCGGACGGCGGGACCCCGAACGGCGCTGGCGACGAAGGACCGCTGGAGACCCTGCGGGCCCGGATCTTGATCGAGGGGGAGATCGCGGCCGAAGCCGCCCGACTCATCCAACCGGCGGACCTCACCGCCCTCGAAGCGACGCTCGTCGCGCTCGGACGCCAAGCCCCGGACGACGCCTCCCGTTGGGCTGCCGACCGGCAGTTCCACCGTGAGATCGCGGCGAAGGGCGGGAACAAGGTGCTTCTGCGCATGGTGACGGAGCTTTTCGACCAGCGAAACAGCCCCTTGGCGCGGCAGTTCGCGACCGATTTCGACGACGCCAAAACCTGGGCTGCAGTTCTTAGCGAGCACCGTCGGATCGTGGCGGCCCTGGCGGCACGCGATCCTGAGCAGGCCCGCAAAGCGATGCGCGACCATCTGCGCAAGGCGCACCGCCGTTGGTCCCGGGACGTGGAGAACGGGCGGACGAAGCTCCCGGCGGGCCGACGGCGGGTCGCCGTTGCCCGGGACGGCCTCGCGCCGCTCGATTGACCCGAGAAGCGGGGTCGGCGCCGGGTGCGAGCGGCGGCGGGGTCCTGGAGCGTCCAGCCCTCGCTGGTCTTACCACTTGACCGATGCGGCGGGATGGGTAATGGGAGGTGAAGTCCCCCCGTCCAAAGGCGGCCCATGTCTTTCCAAACGATTGCGCGGATCAGCTCGGCCGATGCCTATCTCACCCCAGAGCAGGTCTCTGAGGTGATCAACGAGGCCTGCCCCGCCTCGGAGTACCGCGGCAAAAGGGTGCTCTTGATCGTGCCGGACGCCACCCGCACCTGCCCCTTGGGAATGCTGTTCAAAGGCCTTTTCGCCCAGGTCGGGGCGGTGACGGCGGCCTTCGACGTCATGATCGCGCTGGGCACGCATCAGCCCATGAGCGAGGAGGCGATCTGCCACCGCCTGGAGATCACCGCCGAGGAGCGTCGTTCCAAATATCAGGCCGTCCGCCTGTTCAACCACGAGTGGGACCATCCCGCGGCCCTTAGACTCGTCGGGACCCTGCCCGCCGACGAGATCCGGACCTTGAGCGGCGGTCTCTTCTCCATGGAGGTGCCCGTCAACGTCAACCGCCGGCTGTTCGACTACGACCAGCTCATCATCGCCGGCCCGGTCTTCCCGCACGAGGTGGTGGGGTTTTCTGGCGGAAACAAGTACCTGTTCCCGGGCGTGAGCGGGCCGGAGGTGCTCAACTTCTTCCACTGGCTCGGGGCGGTGGTGACCAACCCGATGATCATCGGCAACCGCTACACCCCGGTGCGCAAGGTCGTCGACCGCGCGGCGTCGATGGTCGCGGTGCCGAAGCTCTGCTTTTGCATGGTGGTCGGGCGCGGGCAGCTGGCCGGGCTCTTCGTCGGCTCGCCGGAAGGCGCTTGGGACCAGGCCAGCCATCTCTCCCGGACGCTCCACATCACCTACAAAGAGCACCCCTTCCAGACCGTGCTTTCGTGCGCGCCGCCCATGTACGACGAACTCTGGGTGGGCGGCAAGTGCATGTACAAGCTTGAACCGGTCGTCGCCGACGGGGGCGAACTCATCATCTACGCGCCCCACATCCACGAAATCTCGGTCACCCACGGCGCGCTCATCCGCGCGATCGGCTACCATTGCCGGGATTACTTCCTGAAGCAGTGGGACCGGTTCAAAGAGGTCCCTTGGGGGGTGTTGGCCCACTCCACCCACGTGCGCGGCATCGGCACCTACGAGGAGGGCGTGGAGCGCTGCCGGGTGCGGGTGACCCTCGCGACGGGCATCCCGCAAGAAGTTTGCGAGGAGATCAACCTCGGCTACCGCGATCCGGCCACGGTCGACCCCGGGAACTTTGCGGACCGCGAGGACGACGGGGTGCTGTTGGTGCCGAAAGCCGGGGAGATGCTCTACCACCTGCGCCAGCGGCCCGACTGGGCGCGCGAGATGTGAAGTGGCGAGGCAGACGTGACGACACGTGTGGCGGTGGATGGGAGCTACCCAAGGCAAGCTGCGGGACAACCCCATCATGGTCACCGGACCAGAACCGCCCGCTTCGCCAACTCATGGCTGCCACGCCCTGTGATCTTGTGAGGGGCGCTGACATCGGCATCGCGGGGCGCTGGGGAAGGGCGGTCGCGACGGCCATTCATGGCGCCGGCACGACGGGCGGCGCGCGCCGTCAGGCCGCTGCCGCGCACCAGCGGTGCGGCCGTTCCAAAGCGGGATGACGTTATGAAAAAGGTCCAAGGCCTCCGCTGGTGGATCGTCGGGCTGATCTGCCTTGGCACCATTTTGAACTATCTGGCGCGGAACTCCCTGGCGGTCCTCGCCCCGGTGCTGCAAAAAACCCTAAGCTTTTCGACCCAGGAATATTCCTACGTCGTGGCGGCCTTCCAGGTCGGCTACACAGTCATGCAGTCCGTTTGCGGCTATGCGCTCGATTTCTTGGGGCTGAGACTTGGGTTTGCTCTGTTCGCGGTGGCTTGGTCCAGCGCCAACTTGCTCCACGCGCTCGCCGCCGGCTGGGGATCGCTGGCCTTCTTTCGCGGCCTGCTTGGTTTGAGCGAAGCCGCCGCGATCCCGGCCGGCATCAAGGCGATTTCGGAATGGTTTCCCGCGAAAGAACGCTCGGTCGCCGTGGGCTACTTCAACGCGGGCACCTCGCTCGGGGCGCTGCTGGCGCCGCCGCTGGTGGTGTGGGTGTTGGTGCGATCGAACTGGCAGATGGCCTTCATCGTGACCGGCGGGCTTGGGTTCATCTTTGCCCTGCTTTGGTGGCTGTTTTACCGGCCGCCGGGGAGTCATCGGTCACTGGACGAGCGGGAGCGCGACTACATTCTCGCCGGCCAGGAGAGCAAAGCGGGCGCGGAGGCACGGAAGCCGCCCCCCGTCCGAGAGATTCTCTCCTCGGCGCGGTTCTGGGGAATCGCCCTCCCTCGCTTCCTGGCCGAGCCGGCCTGGCAGACCTTCAATTTCTGGATCCCGCTGTACTTGGCGAACGAACGCCACATGGACCTCAAGCAGATCGCGATCTTTGCGTGGCTACCGTTTCTCGCGGCGGACCTTGGCGGGATCTTTGGCGGTTACCTGTCACCGCTCCTGATGAAGCATTTCAAAGTCAAACTCATCCCGTCGCGGATTGCCGGGATCGTGTTGGGAGCCCTCCTCATGATCGGCCCGGGCTGCATCGGATTGGCGACCAGCCCTTACCTGGCCATCGCGTTGTTCTGCATCGGGGGCTTCGCGCACCAGATGATCTCTGCGCTGCTCAACACGCTGAGCGCCGACGTGTTCGATCCGCATGAAGTGGCCACGGCCAACGGGCTCTCGGGCACCGCCGCCTGGACCGGCGGCTTGAGCTTTTCGCTCGTGGTCGGCGCCCTGGCGACGACGATCGGTTACGGCCCATTGTTTGCCTGTCTGGCGTTGTTCGACCTGATCGGCGCGACGGTGGTCATCGTGCTGCTCCGCGACGCCGGCCGGCGCAGCGCCATCTAGAACCGGGAACGGCTATGTCCATCGACGAGGTACCGACGTTTGCAATCGCTGAGCGGGCGGGGGCTCATCTCACGCTGCAAGGCTCGCAGCGGCAGCGGATCCACCTCTTCGTCTTGGAGCAGGATATCGTCCGGGTGCTGGTGCTGCCCGACGGGAAGCTCCGGTTAGCCAGCACCTGGGCGATTGCGCCAGGTCTTGACGATGTGCCTTTGGCGGGCCGCGACCGCTTCGATCTCGAACATTTTACGTTGCCGGCGTTTGAACTCGTGGAAACGCCTGAACAGCTCCAGATCATGACCGAAAGCGTTCGGCTCACGATCCGGTTCAAAGGCTTCCTCTGCCAGTGGGAGACGAAACAGGGCGATCGGTGGGTGCCTGCCGCCGCGGACCGCGCAACCCAAAGCTACAACTTCGGTTGGTGGGATGACCGCGTGTACCATTACCTGAAACGCGAGCCCGACGAAATGTACTTCGGCCTGGGGGAACGGGCGGGAGACACCAACCGGGCGGGCAAAAGCTACCGGCTGACCAACCTGGACGCGATGGGTTACAGCGCCAAAACCACCGACCCGCTCTACAAACATATCCCTTTCTATCTGACCTGGAAACGGCAGCAAAAGACCGGTTTCGGTCTCTTCTACGACACCGTCGCCGACTGCACGTTCGACTTCGGCCGCGAACTCGATAACTACCACGGCCACTACCGCTACTTCGTCGCGGACCATGGCGACCTCGACTATTATTTCATTGCGGGCGCCACGCTGGCGGAGGTGGTGCGCCGCTACACTTGGCTGACCGGTCGACCCGCCTTCACGCCGAAATGGGGTTTGGGCTACTCCGGGTCAACCATGGCCTATACCGATGCTCCAAACGCCCAGGAGCAGATGAACGAGTTCCTGGCGCGCTGTCAGGAGCACGACATCCTCTGCGATTCGTTTCACCTTTCCTCCGGCTACACGTCGATCGATGGCAAACGTTACGTGTTCAACTGGGATCGGGGGAAATTCCCCGATCCGGCCGGTTTTGTCCGGCATTTTCTGGAGCATGGGGTCCATCTTTGCCCCAACATCAAACCGTGCCTGCTGCGGGATCACCCGCGGTTTGCGGAGGCCGCTGCCAAGGGGCTTTTCGTCCGTAACCCGGATGGGAAACCGGCCCTGGTCCAGTTCTGGGATGACGTAGGCGCTTACCTCGACTTCACCAACCCCCAAACCGTGGATTGGTGGAAAACGTCCGTCAAGGAGGCGTTGCTCGAGTACGGGATCAGCGCCACCTGGAATGACAACAACGAGTTCGAGATCTGGAGCCCCACACCCCAGATCCACGGGTTTGGCCACCCCCGACGGGCGGTGGAAGCCAAAGTCTTGCAAACCCTCTTGATGATCCGGAGCTCGCGGGATGCCCAGCGCGATTTCGCGCCGGCCAAGCGGCCTTTTTTGGTTTCCCGGTCCGGCGCCGTCGGCATGCATCGCTACGTGCAGACGTGGTCCGGCGACAACTACACCTCCTGGGAATCGCTCCGCTACAACCTCAAGATGGGGATTGGGCTGGCGTTGTCCGGCGTGTCGAATCTGGGCCATGACGTGGGCGGCTTCTCGGGGCCGGCGCCGGACCAGGAGCTCTTCTTGCGTTGGGTACAATCCGGGATTTTTCTGCCGCGCTTCAGCATCCACTCCTGGAACGATGACGGCACGGCCAATGAGCCCTGGATGCACCCGGAAATCACGCCGTACATTTCTGATCTGATCAAGCTGCGCTACCAGCTGGTCCCTTACTTCTACGACTTGCTCTGGCGGTCGCACCGCGATTACGCCCCGATCGTGCGGCCGACCTTCCTGGAGTTTCCGGACGATGAACGCTGCTATGAGGAGAATGACGACATCCTGGTGGGCGCAAACCTGCTGGTCGCCGCCGTAGTGGAACCGGGTCAACGGGCGCGCAAGGTCTACCTACCCACGGGCAGCGGGTGGTATGATTTCTGGACCGGGGCTTACTTCTCTGGCGGTCAAGAGATCGTGACACCCGCCCCTTGGAACCACCCGCCATTGTTGGCCAAGGCGGGTTGCGCCATCCCGCTGAATCTTGCGGAGCAACACTTTTCCAAACGGGACGATGTGCGAGGTTTTTGCGTGTGGCCGGATCCCGAGCGCGGGCGGTTCGAGTGCGAGTGCTTCGAGGATGACGGGCAGAGTGAAGCCCATCGTGAGGGCCATTTCTGGACGTGGCGCTTGGGGGTCAACGCGGATCCGTCGCGAGTGTCGGTGACTCTGGACCGGCATGGTGAGCCCGATCCAAAGGTTGACCGTGTTTCCTTGCTTTTCCGCCGCCAGGAAAGGCGGCCGATCGACGTCCAGGGAGGCCGTACCGTCCGGGAGGGGGTACGCGGAAATATGCGCGAATTGTTCGTCACGCTGCCGTAAAGGCGCGCTGCCGCGGGTGCGGCGCTGCCATCCAGGAAAGGTTCTGCCGTGTGGGTTAGCCGCCTCCAACCGGGGTCCCGCCAGCGGAAGATCCGATGCTGAGACCCACCCGCTCTAAAGACGCCGCGGCGAACTGACCCCGGCAAAACCCCAAACCGCCCCGATGAGATTGCAACCCAAGAGAACACCCCACGGACCCTCATGAAACGCGACACCGTCTTGGCACAGATTCAGAATACCCGCGAACCTTGGCACTTTCTCGTGATCGGCGGCGGGGCGACCGGTCTGGGAGTCGCCGTCGATGCCGCCGCCCGCGGCTACCGCACGTTGCTGGTTGAGCAGCACGATTTTGCCAAAGGCACCTCCAGCCGCAGCACCAAACTGGTGCACGGCGGGGTCCGTTACCTCAAACAAGGCAACATTTCCCTGGTGCTCGAAGCGTTGCGCGAACGCGGGCTGCTGTGCGAAAACGCGCCCCACTTGGTTCACCACCTGGAATTCATCGTGCCCATTTACAGTTGGTGGGAAGGCCCGTTTTACGGCATCGGCATGAAGATTTACGACCGGCTGGCCGGGAAACTCGGGCTTAACCCTTCGCAGGTGCTCTCCCGGGAAGAAACCCTGCGGCAGATTCCGACGCTTGAGCCGACGGACCTGCAAGGGGGCGTTTCTTATTACGATGGGCAGTTTGACGATTCACGCCTCGCCGTCAACCTGGCCCAGACGGTTTTCGACCTTGGCGGGCTCGCCATCAACTACATGTCCGCCATTGAGCTGATCAAAGAAAACGGCCTGATCACCGGGGCGGTGCTCCGCGATGGCGAGTCCGGTGCGGACTACCGGATCGATGCCCGGGCCATCATCAACGCCACGGGCGTCTTTTCAGATGCGGTCCGCAAGATGGACGACCCGGCGGCCAAGACCGTGGTTGCGGCCAGCCAAGGCTCGCACGTGGTGCTGCCGAAAGCCTTCTTGCCGGGTGACAGCGCCGTCATGGTGCCGCACACGCCGGATGGCCGGGTGCTCTTCGCCGTACCTTGGCACGATCACGTGGTGGTCGGCACCACCGACCTCGGCGTCGATCAGATCGTGCCGGAGCCGGTGCCGACAGAGGAAGAAATCGGGTTTATCCTCACCAACGCCGCCAAATACCTGAGCAAGCGGCCCAGCCGCAGCGACGTGCTGAGCGTCTACGCGGGGCTGCGCCCGTTAGTCAAGGTCGGCGACGCCAAGAGCACGGCGGCGCTGTCGCGGGACCACACCATCCTGATCTCCAACGCCGGGCTGTTGACGATCACGGGCGGCAAATGGACCACCTATCGCAAGATGGCCCAGGATGCCGTCGATCAGGCCGAGACCATGGCCGGCTTGGAAGAGCGGCGCTGTAAGACCGAGCACCTCCAGATCCATGGGTGGACCACCCAGACCATCGCAGAACCGAGCTTACGCGTGTACGGCGCGGATGCGCCTGCCATTCAGGAGCTGGCGCGGAAAGAACCTGCTTTAGCGGAAAGGCTGCACCCGGAGCTGCCCTACATTGGCGCCGAGGTCGTCTGGGCGGCCCGTGAAGAGATGGCGCGGACGGTGGAGGACGTGCTTTCGCGCCGGACCCGAGCCCTGCTGTTGGGGGCTCGGGCCAGCATGGAAGCCGCGCCCCGGGTGGCGGAGTTGATGGCCCACGAACTCAAGCGGGACGGAGCTTGGCAGAAGCAAACCGTGCAGGAGTTCAGGAACGTGGCGCAGGGCTACCTCCTGCCGGCGTAACCATTCCCGCGGTATCGCCCGGTGCCACTCGCCTCGGCCATCCGTTCCCTAAACCCCTAACCCTCTCTTCCCCTCCATGCCTGATTACCTGCTTGCCCTCGACCAGGGTACCACCAGCTCCCGCGCGCTCATCCTGGAAACCTCGGGTAAAGTGGTCTCGGTCGCTCAACTCGAGTTCACCCAGATCTTTCCCCAGCCCGGCTGGGTCGAACACGACCCGCACGAACTCTGGGCCTCGCAGATCGGCATGGCCGCCGAAGCCTTAGGCCGCGCTGGCATCCGACCCGGCGACGTGGCTGCCCTCGGCATCACGAACCAGCGCGAAACCACCCTGGTCTGGGACCGAAAGACCGGACAACCGGTTTACAACGCCATCGTCTGGCAGGACCGGCGCACCGCGGGCCTCTGTGACCGGCTGCGCGCCGACGGGCTGATGGAGACCGTGCAAGAAAAAACCGGACTGATCATCGACGCCTACTTTGCCGGCACCAAAGTGGCCTGGATCCTGGATCACGTGCCCGGCGTGCGCCAGCGGGCCGAACGCGGCGAACTGGCCTTCGGCACCGTCGACAGCTGGCTCATCTGGAAACTGACCGGCGGAGAGGTGCACGTGACCGACGAGACCAACGCCTCGCGTACCCTGCTGTTCGACATCCACGCGCGCCGCTGGGATGAGGAGCTGTTAGGCATCCTGAACGTGCCCCGCCCGATGCTGCCAGAGGTTAAAAGTTCCAGCGAGGTTTACGGTTACACGGCCGATCCGATCGCCGGCATCCCGATCGCCGGGATCGCGGGCGACCAGCAATCGGCCCTCTTCGGGCAGATGTGTCACAAACCGGGGATGGCGAAAGCCACTTACGGCACGGGCTGCTTTCTGCTGATGAACACCGGCGCCGAGGTTGTGCCGTCCAAGAACAAACTCCTGACGACGATCGCGTGGCAACGCGGCGGCCAGGCCACCTATGCTTTGGAAGGTAGCATCTTCGTTGCCGGGGCGGTGGTGCAATGGCTGCGTGACGGGCTTAAAATCATCCGCACCTCGGCGGAAATCGAAGCGCTGGCGGCGCAAGTGCCCGATAACGGCGGCGTCTACTTGGTGCCGGCCTTCGCCGGCTTGGCCGCACCCCACTGGGACGCCTACGCCCGCGGTGCCATCGTGGGGCTCACGCGTGGGGCCACTGGCGCCCACTTGGCGCGGGCTGCCCTGGAAGGCATTGCCTATCAAGTGACCGACATCCTCTCGGCCATGGAGGCAGACTCGGGCATCCGGCTGAAGGAACTCCGCGTCGACGGGGGCGCCTCGGCCAACAACCTGCTGCTGCAGTTTCAAGCCGACCTGCTGGGCATTCCGGTGGTGCGGGCCAAAAACCCGGAGACGACGGCCCTGGGCTCGGCTTACCTGGCCGGCTTGGCGGTGGGCCTCTACCAGTCGTTGGACGAAATCGCCGCCCAGTGGGCGTCTGATCGGACCTTTGAGCCGCAGATGGCCGAGGAAGAAAAAGTCCAGCTGCGCCAAGCGTGGAGCAAGGCGTTGGAGAGAGCCAGGGGGTGGATCAACGCTTAGCCGGCATCATCCGATCATCGATCATCAGCTACCGCGTGCAACGGGCGCCTAAAAAGGTGGTAACCCGCTCAGGTGCGGCGACGTGGCGTCGAAAGCAATGACCAGGGTGTTAGGTTGTAGTCGCGGTGGCGCGTCTGGCCGGCGAGGTGTCGCGTCCCGGGCTGATCTCTTCTGGTCAGGCAACCACCGGGATAAACGTGAGCCCTCACCCGGTGGGTGGAGCGCGCGGGTGAGCCGGTGGGGTTCCGACGCCTGCGGGACCAGCCGGCAGAATGGGCCTACCACGGCAGGCGACGCTGGCCGGCAAAAGGGTGCCGGCCGCCAGCCGGGCCCAGCTCCAACCCAGGTAGGAAAGGGCACCCTGGCGAAGGTGCTGCCGGGAGGGGGCCGCAAGCTCAAGCGGCCCGGCGGTCATCGGCCCAAGCGGTTGCCATGGTTTTCCGGACGGATTTCCGCCCCACCGGCTCCTTTCCCAAGGCCTGCGTCCAGGGTACGCACGGACCCGCCACGCGCCCGGCCGGTTTGCCTTTGGGCGCATCTTGTGCCACTTCTTCGCCGTCGTTCAACGTATGGGCAAGCCAATCATCGAGGTGCAAAATTTGGGGAAGCAGTACCGCTTGGGGATCCTGGGCGCGCGGACGCTGCGGGAGGATGCGGGGCGCCTCGTGCGTGGGTTGCTCCACCCGGGCGACCGTGCCCATGGTGAGCGCAAAGGCTTTTCCTGGGCGTTGCGGCACATCACTTTCGACATCCAACCCGGAGAGGTGGTCGGCTTCATCGGCGGCAACGGTGCGGGCAAAAGCACCCTCTTGAAATTGCTCGCGCGCATCACCGAACCCTCGGAGGGCCACGCGCGGATCCGGGGTCGGGTCGCTGCGCTCTTGGAGGTCGGTTCGGGGTTTCACAACGAACTCACCGGGCGGGAAAACATCTTCCTGAACGCCGCCATCCTGGGCATGTCGCGCGCCGACACCCGGAAGCGTCTGGACGAGATCATCGATTTTTCGGGGGTGGAAAAGTACATCGACACGCCCGTCAAACGCTACTCCAGCGGCATGCGCGTGCGGCTGGCGTTCGCCGTGGCGGCGTTTCTGGAACCGGACATCCTCATCGCGGACGAGGTGCTCGCGGTGGGCGACGCCACCTTTCAAAAGAAAAGCTTGGGCAAAATGAACGACGTCGCCAAGCAAGGGCGCACCGTGCTGTTCGTCAGCCACGATCTGGCCGCCGTCCAAAACCTTTGCAAACGCGTCATCGTGCTCAAGAAGGGGCGTTTCCTGGCCGAGGGACCTCCCGGAGAAGCGATCCGCCACTACTTGGCGGGCATTGAGAGCGGGACGGAACTGAGCGCCTTGGAGGCGAGCGCTCCTAAAAGCGGTCCAGCGCTGACCGGATTTTCCATTTCGCAAGGGCACCAGACGGCCGACAACCTCCTGACCTCGGGTAAACCGGCCGTCTTCGCGTTTGACGTCCGGAACGCCGACCCGCGCATGATCTGCGGGCTCGAGATCTATTCCGACAGCGGCATCTTGGTGTCGCGGACCAAAACCGAGCGCGTGCCGTTTGAGAACCTGGAAGGGGACGTGCGGCTGGTCTGCGCGATGGACGAACTCCTGCTGACGCCGGGCCGTTACCGCGTCGCGTTTCTCATCCTCATGGGAAGCACGGTGCAACAGTTCATCGAGCATTTGACGATCGTGGAAGTGAAGCAGGGCGACATCGGCTACCACCGGCTCTGGAGCCAACAGGGTTGCGGTTTCGTGCACCTGCCGCAGACCTGGAGCTGCGAACCGGTGGAGGGCGCGTCACCTTCGTTGGTCGGTGACGTCGTGGCCGAAGTGCCGTGAGGCCGTGGACACGCAGACGCAAGCAGGGGCGTTAAGCCCTGCGCCCGACGGCGGTTTCGCCCCAAGCGGCCGCCCCTTCGCATGACCACTGCACCGATCTCCTTGCTGATCCCCTGTTTCAACGCCGCCGCCCAGCTGCCCGGGTTGATCGACATGGCGCGCGGGCAGACTCGGCCCTTCGCCGAGATCCTGGTCTACGACGATTGCAGCACGGACGGCACCGCGGACCTTGCGGAAAAGCTCGGCGTGCGCGTGCTCCGCGGCACGGAGAACCGGGGCTCAGCCTTCGCACGCAACCGCCTGCTGGAGGCGGCAGCTGCCCCTTGGGTGCATTTCCACGACGCGGACGACCGGCTCGAAGCATCCTTCAACGCACGGATGGCGCCCGCCTTGGACGGCGCGGCCCAGGGCGCGATGTGCGCATTCCGCAAGAGCTGGGCCGACGGTTCGCAGCCCAGCGTGGTGTACCATCACCCGGAGGTCCACGCCGGGACCGATTGGATCACCTTCTTCATCCGACGGTTCGTGCATTTGGACGCCCTGGTCTTTCCCCGTGACTTCGCCCGGGCTGCGGGCGGCTTCCATGAGCCCTTGCGGATGGCGCAGGATCGCGAGTTCGTCATCCGGATGGCCGCGCACGGCTTGCGGGTGGCCTACGTGGATGACCCCCTGGTGGAGTGGGTAGTCTGGGCGACCTCCACGTTGGGCCGCGACGCCGGCCGGCGACGCTGGCACTACGATGAGATGTACCTGCGGCGTTGTCACAGCTTCCTGGACGAGGAGCATCGGCGCGTCCTCGGCGACTATGCCCTGTACCGGGCATGGTGGCTTTACTGGACTGGCGAAACGGCCGGGGCTCGAGGCAATGTGGCCGTGGCGAACCTGTGCGGCGTGCGCACGGAACCTGGGGCCGGTCGGTTGGAAAAAATGGTCGCCCGTGCCCTGGGCACGATGGCGGCCTTCCGGCTGAAGAAAGGTTGGGCGACGGTCCGCGCCCGGCTCGGCAC
>CAXUNV010000009.1:0-22299 GCA_964252355.1 uncultured Chthoniobacterales bacterium
CCACCGACTTCTTCATCACCCGTGCGTTTTTCACCACCTGCGGCAAGAACATTTTGCCCGCACCAAACAGGTCGCCGACCACGCTCATCCCGCTCATCAGCGGCCCTTCGATGACCGCCAGTGGGCGGCCGTACTTTTGCCGCGCTTCCTCGGTGTCGGTCTCCACGTGGTCCACCACGCCTTTGATCAGCGCGTGGGCGAGGCGCTCCTCCACCGTGCCTTGGCGCCACGCGTCGTCGCGCGCCTGGACCTTGCCCGCGCCTTTCACCCGCTCCGCAAACTCAACGAGGCGTTCGGTCGCGTCCGCACGGCGGTTCAGGAGGACGTCTTCCACCAAGTCCCGGAGGTCGCGCGGGATCTCCTCATAAACCGCCAATTGCCCGGCATTCACGATCCCCAAGTCGAGCCCGGCGCCGATCGCGTGGTACAGGAAGGCGGCGTGCATCGCTTCGCGCACGGCGTTGTTGCCGCGGAAGGAGAACGAAATGTTGGAAACACCGCCGCTCACCCGGCACCCTGGCAGGTTGGCCTTGATCCAACGCACCGCTTCGATGAACGCCACGGCGTACGCGTTGTGTTCCTCGATGCCGGTGGCAACCGTCAGGATGTTGGGGTCAAAAATGATGTCCTCGGCGGGGAAGCCGACTTCTTCGGTCAAAATGCGGTAAGCGCGCGCGCAGACCTCGATCTTGCGCTCGTAGGTGTCCGCCTGCCCTTTTTGATCGAACGCCATCACCACCGCCGCCGCGCCGTACCGGCGGATCAGACGCGCCTGTTGGCAGAACTTTTCTTCACCCTCCTTGAGGCTGATGGAGTTGACGATCCCCTTCCCCTGCACGCATTGGAGTCCCGCTTCGAGCACGGCCCAACGCGAACTGTCGATCATGATCGGGATCCGGGCGATGTCCGGTTCCGCCGCGAGCAGGTTCAAAAACCGGACCATCACCGCCTCGGAATCGATCATCCCTTCGTCGGTGTTGACGTCCAAGACGTTCGCGCCGCCTTCCACCTGTTGGCGCGCCACCACCAACGCGCCGTCCAGATCCCCCGCCAGCACCAGCTTGGAAAATTTGGGCGAGCCCGTGATGTTGGTGCGCTCGCCCACCACGGTGAAGCTGTCGCCCATGGTGTACGGCTCCAAACCGCTCAATTGGCTCCGGCGCGGGTGGCGCGGCAGCGGCCGCGGGGGCAGACCCCGCACCGCCTCGGCCAACGCCGCGATGTGGGCCGGCGTCGTCCCACAACAACCGCCGACGATGTTCAACCAACCCAGCTCCGCCCACTCGCGCAGCTGCGGCGCCAACGAATCCGGCGTTTCCGGGAAGCCGGTCGGCGACAACGGGTCGGGCAGTCCCGCGTTTGGGTAACAGGAAACGTAGATCGGGGCGATGCGGGCCAGCTCTTCGATGTACGGCCGCAGTTCGCGTGGCCCGAGCGCGCAATTCAACCCGACGCTCAGCAGGGGTGCGTGGGAAATTGAAACCCAGAACGCCTCGGTGGTTTGGCCCGTGAGGGTTCGCCCGCTCGCGTCAGTGATCGTGCCGGACGCCATCACCGGGACGCGGTACCCAACGTCCTCAAACACGCCTTCGATGGCAAACAACGCCGCCTTGAGGTTCAGGGTGTCGAAAGTCGTCTCGACCAAGAGAAGGTCCACCCCGCCTTCCAGAAGGGCGCGCGCTTGTTCGGCATAGGCATCGCGGACCTGTCCCCAGCTTACGTCGCGTTTGCCCGGATCGTTCACGTCCCGCGAAATCGACAAGGTGCGGTTGAGCGGCCCCATCGACCCGGCAACGTACCGCCGCCGGCCCCCGTCGCGCGCCATCGCCGCCACCACCGCCTCTTTGGCAAGGCGCGCCGCGGCCCGGTTGATCTCCGGTACGAACGCCTCCAAGCCGAAGTCTTCTTGGGAGATGACGGTGGCGTTGAAGGTGTTCGTCTCGATGACATCCGCCCCGGCCGCCAAGTAGGCATCGTGAATCTTCCGGATGAGTTCCGGACGCGTCAGGCAAAGGACGTCGTTGTTGTTCTTGAGCGGTCGGCCGTGCGCCGCGAAGCGTTCCCCGCGGTAATCCTCTTCCGCCAAGCGCGCCTCCTGCACCATGGTGCCCATGGCCCCGTCCAAGATGAGGATGCGTTCTTGGAGGGCCTGCTCGATGCTGAAGGAGTCCGCGCGCGTGAGGGAATCGGCCATGGTCTTCTGACCGGGAGGTTACCACCCGCCCCACCCCGGCGCAACGATCGATCCATCAAGCCATCCTGATGGCTCGATGGGTCCGTCATCCCGTTTGAGACGGGACGGCATGAGGAATGACAAAGGCCAAAGGCCAAAGGCCAAACCGGATGACGCAATGATCTGGTCGGCCATGGTGCGGCTTCGCGTGGGCCCAGACACGACTGCCCCCTCGCCAGTTCCGATCTTCTTTGGCCTCTGCCATTTGGCCTTTGTCATTGTTCACGCCGGCGAGTTTCAAATGAGCCGGCTGAAGACGTCCGCCGCGGTGCCCAACACGAACACGACGCCCACAAACGCGTTGCTTTGGAAAAAAGCCCGGTCGATTCCTGGCAGGTCCAGCCGCGCCGCGGCGTGGTGCTCATAAACCAACGCGCCCAACACCAGCGCCAAGCAGCCGTGGTAGACCGGCCCGAGATGCGCAGAGAGGCCGAAGACGACGAGACAAACAAAGTAAGCGGCGTGCATCCACTGGGCCAAGCGCAGGCTCGCGCCCACGCCGAAACGCACCACCATCGAGCCAAGCCCGCGGGCCCGGTCGAATTCGACGTCTTGGATCGCGTAGATCAGGTCAAATCCCGCCACCCAAAAAAGCACGCCGAGCGCCAAGATCAGGGGTGGCCACGCCAACCGCCCGTGCACGGCCAACCACGCGCCGACGGGAGCCACCGAAAGCGCCAAGCCGATGAACAACTGCGTGTATGCGGTGAAACGTTTCGTCAATGAGTAGAAGAAAACGATCGCCAACGCCACCGGCGCCAGCACGAAGCAGACGGGGTTTAATCCCCAGCAAACCGTCAGGAACGCCAGCGAAGGGATGACCACCAAACCGATCGCCACCCGCCGGCTGACCAACCGGTGACGTCCCGCGGTGCGCGGGTTCAGTTTGTCGATCTCCCAATCCGCCACCCGGTTGAAGGCCATGGCGGCCGTGCGCGCGCAGACCATCGCCAAGAGGATCAGCACCACCGTGCGCGCGTCGGGCAATCCCCGGGCCGCCACCAACATCGACCCGAGGGCAAAAGGCAGGGCGAAGACCGTGTGAGAAAAACGGATGAAGCGGAGGATGCGGGTGGGTAGCGGAGGGGTGCTCATGGGCGGCAGGCCGAAGCCAAATGAGAGATGACGAATGGCAAATGGCAAATGGCGCATGCCGAAGCCGGCAACCGGCAGGTAGGGCAAGGCGAGTCTAACGAGGCGCCGCCGGGCCGGCACGATCCCCGAAGGTGGCCCACACGCCGTTCCGCGCCGGCACCCTTCGCCCGGCAACCGTCGTCACGCCATGACTAGCCTGTTTTGCCGGCCGGGTTTTCGCCCCACCGGGTCACCCGCGAGCTTCCGCCTCGCTCGGAATTTGGCCGTCGCTCCGCGGCTTTAAACGCCAAACGCCAAACGTGGCACTTTCCCCCTCCCCAACCAGGCCAGGGACGAGGGAAGCGCAACCTCGTCCCCGCTCACCGCCCTGAAACCGGCTCTTCCCACTCGACCAAATGGCTGACCATCCGGTCGCCGTCGAAATGGAAGTAGCCCTGCAACCGGTGCCCGTCCAAAAGCTGCGGTAGCCAAAGCCGGTCATCCTCCCACATCCGTTCGAGGGGGAGGGCCTGAAGGCTGAACCAAAGCGGGTCGGCTTCGGCGGTCGCCACGGGTTCGCCGCTGAACCGCGTCGCTACGTAGACCGTGCAACGCAGACCGTAGCCGTCCCGGAACTGAAAGTGGAGGGTGGCGCGGGGTTCGGGATCCAGTAACCCAATACCCAGCTCTTCTTGCGCCTCCCGCTGCATGGCTTCGAGGGCCGTCTCGCCCGGTTCCAGCTTTCCGCCCACCCCGTTGATCTTACCGGCGCCCAAACCCCGTTTTTTGTGGATCAACAGCACCCGGTCACCCTGCCGGATGAAGCAGAGGGTAGCCTCATCCCGCGGAGACCACCCCCTCCATGCCAAAGCCGTCATGGACGGTTCACGACGCTGGGTCGACCGCCAGTGGCTCGAACGGTTTGGGTGGGGCGACCCTCGGCTTAAAGGCGCCATAGATCAGGCGCGAACCCCGGCTGTAGGTGAGGTACGCCCAGGTCCATTGCACGAAAACGCCGATTTGGTTGCGAAGACCGATGAGGAACACCAGATGGACGAAAACCCACATCAGCCACGCCAGCAGACCGCCGAATTTTGCGACGTGCACGTCGGCCACTGCCTTGAACCGCCCGATCGTGGCCATGCTGCCCTTATCAAAATACTTGAAGGGGGGCATTTTTCCGCCGCCGTAGGCGCTGGCGTAGATGGCTTTGCCGGCGTAACGCCCCATCTGCATCGCCGTTTGGCAAAGGCCCGGCAACGGTTTGCCATCCTGGTGGGAAAAGTTCACCATGTCACCGAGCGCAAAGACTTCCGGGTGATTGGGCAAGGTCAGGTCGGGGTTGACCAGCACGCGGCCGGCACGGTCGACCTCGGCGCCGAGTTGTTTGGCCAGGGGCGACGCCGCGTTGCCGGCCGCCCAGACGACTGTGCGAGCCGGGATGAATTCGTCCTTTAACCGGACTCCCTCCGGGCTGACCTCGCTGACGATTTTGTTCGTGTGGACCTCGACGTTGAGCTTTTTAAGCTGCTTTAGAGCGGACTCTGAAAGCGGTTCGGCAAAGGTGGGCAGCACGCGGGGCGCACCGTCCAAGAGGATGACGCGCGCGCTCTTGGTGTTGATGTTGCGAAAGTCTTCGGCCAAGCTGTGGTTGGCCAACTCGGAAATGGCTCCGGCCATCTCGACGCCGGTGGGTCCTGCCCCAACCACGACGAAGGTGAGCGCCGCCTTGCGGGCCTCCTTGTCCGTCATCATCTCGGCGGCTTCGAAGGCATTGAGGATGCGCCGGCGCAACTCCAAGGCATCCTCCAAGCTCTTCAATCCGGGAGCGTAAGCCTCCCATTGGTCATTGCCGAAATAGGAGTGCCGGGAACCCGCGGCCACGATCAGGTAATCGTAAGGGAATTCGCGCGTTTCTTTGGTGATCACCCGCTTGCCCGCCAAGTCGATCTCGGTCACGTCGCCCACGACCACGTCCACGTTTTTGGCATCTTTCAGGATGTGCCGGATGGGTTGCGCGATGTCGCCCGGCGCCAAGACGGCGGTGGCCACTTGGTAAAGGAGCGGCTGGAACAAGTGGTGGTTCGTGCGATCGATCACCGTCACCACGACCCGCCGGTTACGGAGTTCCTTGGCGGCGTAAAGTCCGCCAAAGCCCCCGCCGACGATGACGACCCGGGGCCAGCGGCCGGGCGTTTTGGCGGGAGGCGTGGCGGCAGCGGGTGCGGTCGGGGTTTGTTGAGTGGCGGGAACCGGTTCTGCGGGGGTTTTTTCGGTGCTGACGGGTCGGCTGCTCATGTCGGTCTCTCCTGCAAAGGCGTTTCGCGCGCGCGACTCGCGACGCGTGGGTGCCGGACGGCGTGCGGCGACAACCGTGCCGGTCTCCCGGTTGGTTTACGCGCCAACAGCGCTCTCTGGATCACGCACCGTACCGAACTCGCGTCCGGCCGAAAAGCTTTCTCACCGGCAGGCTGAACGTTCCTGCCATCGGGTTCATCTCCCGAGGTGGCATCGGGGTTGGCGTGGGCAGAGGGGGATGAGGGCGCTTGTGAAATTTTTCACAAATAACGCTTGCGACCGCAAACCGGGGATAACTATGGTGACGCTGCCGTTTTTCCCCCTTCCTATGCCCACCATCCGTGAATTGGAAGCACCGGACACGCTCGCGCGAGCCACGCGTTCCGCCGATGCCATCAACGACTCCGAATTGTTGGGGGAAAAGCTGGTGCTTAACATGGGGCCGTCCCACCCGGCGACCCACGGCGTGTTGCGCTTGGTGCTCGAACTCGACGGCGAGGTGATCACCAAGGCGACGCCCGACCTCGGTTACCTGCATCGCGGCGACGAGAAGATCGCCGAGAACATGCAGTATAATCAGTTCGTCCCGTACACCGATCGGCTTGATTACTTGGCACCGTTGGCCAACAACGTCGCGTATGCGTTGGCGGTCGAGAAGCTGATGGGGTGGGAACTGCCGCCGCGCGGCAAAGCCATTCGCCTGATCTGCTGCGAGTTGGCTCGCCTCTCCGCCCACCTCCTTGGGCTTGGCGCCTTCGCCATGGACCTCGGTGCGACGACGGTCTTCTTGTATACCTTCACCGAACGGGAGAAGCTCTACAACCTGTTCGAACTGCTGACCGGAGCGCGGTTCACCACCTCCTACACCCGCGTCGGTGGGCAAATCCGCGACCTGCCGGACGGTTTTCTAGCCGGGCTCGACCGATTCTTAGACGAATTCGTGCCAGCGCTCGACGAGTTGGACCGGCTCCTGTCGCGGAACCGCATCTTTGTCGACCGGACGCGCGACCTCGGCGTGATCAGCCGCCAGGATGCCATCGCCTACGCGCTCACGGGCCCGAACCTCCGGGGAAGCGGCGTGGATTACGACGTCCGTAAAGCCACCCCGTACCTCGACTACGAGACGTACGACTTTGACATCCCGGTGGGGACCGTGGGTGACGCCTACGACCGTTATGTGGTCCGCATGGAAGAGATGCGGCAGAGCGTCGCCATCCTGCGCCAAGCGGTGGCCAAGCTGCCGTCTGGGCCCATCACCGTGCAGGACCCGAAAAACCTGCCCCCGCGCAAACGGGAGGTGCTCCTGAAAATGGAGGAGCTCATCCATCACTTCATCATCCACACCGAAGGGGTGGACGCGCCGGCGGGCGAAATCTATTTTGGGGCGGAAAATCCGAAAGGCGAACTCGGGTTCTACATTCACAGCAAAGGCGGTGGCGTGCCGTACCGGCTCAAAATCCGCGCCCCTTCGTTCGTGAATATCAGCATCTTGCCGAAGTTGTTGCCCGGCCACATGATGAGCGACGTGGTTTCCATCCTCGGAAGTCTGGATTTCGTGATGGGTGAGTGCGACCGTTAGGATGCGGTTCGCCCAGGCCGCCGCCTTCGCTTTGGTAGCCGTCGTTGCGCCCGGTTGTCACCGACGTATTGACAACGGGAACTTAGACCAGTTGCGGCCGAACATTTCGCAAAAGGAAGTCGAAACGATCCTGGGCCACCCGGACCGGACCGAAAAAGTGGAGTTGGAACTTGAAACTCAGAAGAAGACGATGGCGATCACCCGCTATTACTACCAGCAAGACGGGCAGACCATCGTCCTACATTTTCAGAACGGCTTTTTGGTGAACGAGCCTGAACGCCTGCACCACCCCTAGCCATGGAAATCCCCGCCGAACTCGAAAAGACCATTGACGAGGTCATCACCCATTACCCGGTTTCCAAGCGCAGCGCCACGCTTCCGCTCTTGCACCTTTTGCAGGAGCATTACGGGTACGTGAGCGACGAGGCCGTGGGGTGGATCGCCGCGAAACTCGGTTTGGAACCGATCAACGTCCTCGAGCTAGTCACGTTTTATCCGATGTTTCACCGCGGACCGGTGGGCCGACACCACATCCGGGTCTGCCGAACCTTGTCGTGCGCCATGGCGGGCGCCTATCCTTTGCTGGACACCTTCTGCAAACACGCCCGCATCGACCCGCACGGGGGTAATGGGCACGGCCACGTCCTCAAAAGCGCCGACGGGCAGTACAGCGTCGAGTTCGTCGAGTGCCTGGCCAGCTGCGGCACCGCTCCGGTTTGCATGATCGACGACAACTTCTTTGAAGCGGTTTCTCAGGACGAAGTCCCTCAACTTTTGCAAAAGTACCGGTAGCCATGGCTTCCATCGTTCGTCATCCCCACCCGCGCGAGCGCCGCATCGTGTTCAAAAACATCGATCGTCCGGGCTACACCACCGACATTGACTGCTATTTGGCCGACGGCGGGTATGAACAATTGCGCAAGGCCTTCACGATGGCGCCGGCCGACATCGTCGCCGAGGTAAAGGCTTCCGGGCTGCGCGGCCGCGGCGGGGCTGGTTTTCCGTGCGGGGCCAAGTGGGGATTCATCAAACCCGGTGAGACCAAGCCCGTTTACCTCATCTGCAACGCCGACGAATCCGAACCGGGCACGTTCAAAGACCGCTACATCATCCACCAAGATCCGCACCAACTCTTGGAGGGGATGATCATCTCCTGTTTCGCGGTGAACGCGCGGCTGGCGTACATCTACATCCGAGGGGAGTTCCCGCTGGGTGCGAAGATTTTGGAACGCGCGCTGGCCGAAGCGCGGGCGCACGGTTTTCTGGGCAAAAACGTTTTAGGCAGCGGCTTCGACCTGGAGATCTACGTGCACCGGGGCGCGGGCGCCTACATCTGCGGCGAGGAGACGGGCCTCATCGAGTCGCTGGAAGGCAAGCGGGCTTACCCACGCATCAAGCCGCCGTACTTCCCGGCGGTGCTCGGCTTGTACCAGAGCCCGACGATCGTCAACAACGTCGAGACGCTCTGCGATGTGAAGCACGTCCTGGCGATGGGTGGTGCCGAGTACGCCAAGATCGGCAAGCCGAACAACACCGGCACCCGGATCCTCTGCGTGAGCGGCGACGTCCAGCGTCCTGGCTACTACGAGCTGGAGGTCGGCGGGATCACGATGGGCGAGTTGATCTACGACGTTTGCGGCGGGCTCAAGCCTGGGCGGAAACTCAAAGCGGTCATCCCCGGAGGCAGTTCCGCGAAGGTGTTGCGCGCCGATGAGCGCTACAAACTGAAGGGCAAAGGGCCGGACGGGGCGCCGACCGAGCGCGAGATCGGGTTGGAAGAGATCCTCATGGATTTTGATACCCTCGCCGCGGTCGGATCCATGGCAGGTTCTGGCGGCGTCGTGGTGATGGATGACACGCGCGACATGGTTTGGGCGCTTAACAACATCAACGAATTTTACGCCCACGAGAGCTGCGGCCAGTGCACGCCGTGTCGCGAAGGTTCCCTTTGGATGAAGAAGATGACCAGTCGCATGCTTTCCGGCGGCGGCATGCCTTCGGATCCCGACACTTTGACGAGCGTGGCCGACAACATCGCCGGCCGGACCATCTGCGCCTTCGGCGAAGCTTGCGCTTGGCCGACCCAGAGTTTCGTCGCGAAGTTTCGCGATGAATTCGCCGGGTATGCCGCCAAGGGCGCGGCCGGGAACGGCAACGGCGCCGATGCTGGTCACGCCCAAACCCCCGAAGTCTCTTCTCACCATGAGTGATCCCGCACCGTTGTTGAACGTCCAAATCGACGGCGTTTGGCACCAGTTTCCCAAGGGCACGCGCGTGATCGAGGCGTGTTCACAAGCCGGCAAATACGTGCCGCGCTACTGTTACCACCCGAAATTGAGCTCACCGGGCAATTGCCGGATGTGCCTTATCGAGATGGGCATGCCGAAGATGGGCCCGGACCGCAAACCGGAGATCGGTGAAGACGGTAAACCGGTCATCAACTGGATCCCGAGACCCCAGATTTCTTGCGCGCAAGACGTCGCTGACGGGATGGGCATCCGGACCGACAGCGCCATGGTGCGCGAGTGCCGGAACGGGGTCATGGAGTTTCTGCTCATCAACCACCCGCTCGACTGCCCCATTTGCGACCAAGCGGGCGAGTGCCAACTCCAGGAGTTCAGCGTAGAATACGGGACCGCCGGTTCGCGGTTTCTGGAGGAGAAGGTCAAAAAGCCGAAACGGGTCGAACTCGGGCCGCGAATCACCTTGGACGATGAGCGTTGCATCCTCTGCTCGCGGTGCATTCGCTTCATGAAGGAGGTGGCCAAAGATGACGTGTTGGGCTTTGTGAGCCGGGGTAGCCAAACCTACCTCACCGCCCATCCCGGCCGTTGGCTCGACAGCAATTACTCGTTGAACACGGCCGACATCTGCCCCGTTGGCGCGCTCACCAGCACCGATTTCCGGTTCAAGATGCGGGTTTGGTTCCTGAAGGAGACGAAAAGTTTCTGCACCAGCTGCGCCACCGGCTGCAACACCTTCATCGGCAGCCGCGAGGACGTCGTCTATCGCCAGACGCCGCGCGAGAACAACGAGGTGAACTCCTCGTGGATGTGCGATTACGGGCGGTTGAACTTCCATTTCGTCAACGCCGAGAACCGCCTCAAAGCGCCGGTGGTCCGCACGGAGGACCCCGCCGGGTCGACGACTTGGGCGACCGCGTTCGCCGCGGCGGCGAACCGGCTGCGCCGGTACGGACCGACGGAGATCGCCGTGGTGGCCTCGGCGCGGATGACCAACGAGGAGCTCTGGTTGACGAAACGCCTGATCGACACCTTGGGCGTCACCCGCTTCGACGTGGTTCCGCGGCACGGCGAAGGCGACGACTTGCTGCTCAACGCCAACCGCAACCCGAACACGCTGGGCGCGCAAATTCTGGAGATCACCGGCGAAGAGCCGGGTGCCGCACTCCCCGGTATCTTGCAGGCGGTGCGTGCTGGCCAGGTCAAAGCCGTCCTTGCCTTGGGCGAAGACCTGACCGAAGCCGGGTTTACCGCCGACGACTTGGCGCGCCTGACCACACTGATCGCGCTCAACATCCTGCCGAGCCCGACGACCGACGCGGCCCACGTGGTTTTCGCCGGAGCGTCGTTTGCTGAGAAACGCGGCTCGATGGTCAATGCGAAGGGTCGGCTGCAACGTTTGAACCGGGCGATCGCCGTGCCTGGTGACGCGCGGGACGATTGGGAAATCTTGCGCGACCTGACCGGGGCGTTGTCGGGCGCCAACGGCATTTACTTGATTGAAGACGTCTTCAAACAGATCTCCGCCGTCCGGCCGCCGTTTGCCGGGCTAAGCCTCAGCAAGGTTGGTGATGGCGGCGTGCCGTTGAAGCAGGTTGGGCAACCGGCGCCAGACGAAACGCCGCAAGAGGCGCACGCATGAGCGATCTGCTCTTCTTAGTCATCATCTCTTTGGTCAAGACGCTGGCCCTGATCTTTGGCGTCGTGCTGCCGATGGTTTCTTACACCGTCTACGCGGAGCGCCGCGTCAGCGCCCTAATCCAAGACCGGGTCGGGCCGAATCGAAACGGCCCGTTCGGCTTGTTCCAGCCGATTGCCGACGCCGGCAAGCTGCTGCTGAAAGAGGACTTCACCCCAGCGCACGTCAACAAGTTCTATTATTGGCTGGCGCCGGCTTGCGCCATGGCTCCGTCGATGATGGCGCTGGCGGTAATCCCGTTCGGCAGTCAGCTGTGGGGCCAACCGATGGTGGTGGCGAACGTCGACATCGGCGTCCTCTGGGTGTTTGCGGTCTCGTCGTTGGGCGTCTACGGCATCGTCCTCGCCGGCTGGTCGTCTAATTCCAAATACCCGTTCCTCGGCGGGATCCGAGCGACGTCGCAGATGATCTCGTACGAACTCGCGCTCGGGCTCTCCGTCATCCCGATCTTCTTGATCTGTGGGACGTTGAATCTGACGAAGATTGTCGACTACCAAATCCAGCACGGCTGGCTCATCTCGCCGGTTTTGGCTCAAGGGTTTTTCGGTGGGCGCGATCTTGGCGTCGTTTGACGTCTGGCGTTTCCTGCTCTGGATCCCGCTCTTCCTCTGCTTCGTGGTTTTCACGGTGGCGATGTTCGCCGAAACCAACCGGCTGCCGTTCGATCTCCCGGAGTCGGAGACCGAGTTGGTGGGCGGTTACCACACGGAATATTCCTCCATGAAGTTCGCCCTCTTCTTCCTGGGCGAGTACGCGGCGATGATCACCGGTTCGGCCGTGATCGTGACCCTGTTTTTTGGCGCTTGGTACGTGCCGGGTTTTCCGACGACGGTGGAAAACCCGTATTCGATCTTCGGCGTGGTGGTCGGCTTGGTCCACATCGCCTTCTTTTTCGGCAAAGTCGCGCTTCTACTCCTCTTCTTTATCTGGGTACGCTGGACCGTGCCCCGTTTCCGTTATGACCAGCTCATGCGGCTGGGTTGGTACTTCTTTTTCGAGATTGCCCTCGTCAACATCCTGATCGTGGCGGTGATCCTCGCCATCATGCCCAAATAAGGGGCGCTTTTCTTCTATGGCTTACTCGGTTTCACGACCCAACCTTTCCCTGGCCGAAAAGGCCTACCTGCCCTCCCTGTTTGCAGGGCTCGGCATCACCCTTAAGCATTTCGCCAAAATCCTGACCGGCCGACGCAAGGTCACGATGCAGTATCCCGAAGAAAAGTGGGATGCCAAACTGCCGCCGCATTACCGGGGCGCGCCGACGCTGGTGAAGGACGAGCATGGCCGCGAGCGTTGCGTGGCCTGCCAACTCTGCGAGTTCATCTGTCCGCCGCGCGCCATCAAGATCAAACCCGGCGAGATCCCGGGCGGCACGACGTGGCGAAAGGTGGAGAAGTTCCCAGATCGTTTTGAGATCGACATGATTCGCTGCATCTACTGCGGGTTGTGTGAGGAGGTCTGTCCGGAACAGGCGATTTTCCTGCGCAAGGATTATGCGATCACCGGGCTCAGCCGTGCGGAGATGGTGCACGACAAGCAGAAGCTGTACGAGTTGGGCGGGGTGATGACCGGGCTGGTCCACAAGTGGAACGAAAAGAAATAGTCCGATGGCCCCGGCCCTATTTTGGACGTTTGCGGCGTTGATGCTGTTCTTTGGGGCGCTGGTCGTCATCCACCGCGATCCGGTGGCGAGCGCCATGAGCCTTGTCGTCTGTTTTCTTGGGCTGTCCGCCCTGTTTGTCTCGTTGGACGCCTTCTTCATCGGCGTCATCCAAATCCTGGTTTACGCCGGCGCCGTGATGGTGCTTTTCCTCTTCATCATCATGCTGCTTGACCTGAGGGCGGAAAGCCGCCGTCGGGTGAACGTGCCGGCCGTGTTCGGCGGGGTGGTCGTCGTGACCCTCTTCGTCAAAATCCTCTTTGACGTCTCGTACGGGTTTGCCAACGGCAACGCCACTTTTCCGGCAATCGCGCACCCGCCCGAAGGCGACGCGTGGCACATCGGCATGACCCTATTCCAGACCTATAAATTGCCGTTGCAGGTGGTGGGGACTTTGGTGTTGGTGGCGTCGATCGGCGTCGTCCTGCTCAGCAAACGGGAACTGCGTTAGATTCGCCATGGTCACCCTCAACGATTATCTGCTCGTGAGCGGTCTCCTGTTCACGATCGGCTTTGGCGGGGTCATGCTGCGCCGCAACATCATCATCATCTTCATGTCCCTAGAGCTGATGCTGAACGCCGCCAACCTCTCGTTGGTTGGTTTCTCCCGTTACAACGTGCAGGACAACCTGCCCGATTGGAACGCGCAGGTGCTCGTCTTTTTCATCATCACCGTGGCAGCCGCGGAGGTTGCGGTCGGGCTCGCCGTCATCGTCGCTCTCTACCGCGCCCGCCAGACCACGCACGTCGAGGACATCAACACGCTCAAGTTCTAGCCCATGAACGCCGCCCCCTGGATCATCCTTTTCTCCCCGTTGGTCGCGGCAGCGGTCATCACCGTCCTCACCCAGCGCTTACGCCGGCTCTCCTCTTACATCTCGGTCGGTGCCGTGGCCCTGTCGTTCGCGTCCGCTTTGCCGGTGTTCTTCGGCCCGGACGCTTCCGCGAGCGGCAACTGGATCGACGTGGGCGTGTTCCAAGTCCCGTTCGGGTACGTGATCGACGCCTACAGCAAGATGATGTTGCTGGTCGTCACGGGCGTCGGTTTGCTCATTCATTTCTACTCCCTGGGCTACATGGCCGACGACCGCGGTCGCGCCCGGTACTTCGGCGCGTTGTCGCTCTTCATGTTCTCGATGCTGGGGATCGTCTTGGCGAACAACTTCGTCATGATGTTCATCTTTTGGGAACTGGTCGGGGTCAGTTCCTACCTCCTGATCGGTCATTGGTTTGAACGGCCGTCGGCCGCCAACGCTGCCAACAAAGCGTTCTTGGTCAACCGCATCGGCGACTTCGGCTTCATGCTCGGCATCCTGATGGCGTGGACGGCTTCGGGCACGCTCCTCTTCAGCGAACTCGGGCAGAAATGGCCGACGCTGGGGCTTTCACCGGTCTATGCCGGGGCAACCGCGCTCCTGATCTTCTGTGGGGCGGTGGGCAAGTCCGCCCAGTTTCCCCTGCACGTCTGGTTGCCTGACGCCATGGAAGGTCCCACGCCGGTGTCGGCGCTGATCCACGCCGCCACCATGGTGGCCGCCGGCGTGTACATGCTGGCGCGGGTCTTCTTCCTGTTCCACGACCATGGCGCCGTGCTGGCGACCGTGCTGGCGATTGGTTTGGCGACTGCCCTACTCGCGGCGCTCATGGCCACTCAGCAAGACGATATCAAGCGCGTTTTGGCCTATTCCACCCTGTCTCAACTCGGGTTGATGGTGTCGGCCCTCGGCTTGGACGTGCCGCAAGCCGCGCTTTTCCACCTTTTCACGCACGCCTTCTTCAAAGCGCTCCTGTTCCTCGGCGCCGGTTCGGTCATCCACAGCCTGCACCATGAACAAAACATTTGGCGCATGGGCGGGCTGTTGCGGAAAATGCCCATCACGTTTTGGACCTTCGCGCTGGCGACGTTGGCCTTGGCCGGGTGCCCGCCCCTGGCTGGGTTCTGGAGCAAAGACGCGATCGTCGCCACCGCTTTCGCCGAGCGGCCGCTGGCGGGTATCCTGATCTCCCTCGTCAACTTCCTCACCGCCTTCTACATGACGCGCCTGTTTGTGGTGGCGTTCTTGGGCGCCCCGCGTTCAGAACACGCCCAACACGCACACGAGTCGCCGCCGGTGATGACGATTCCGCTCCTGCTGTTGTTGATTCCCACGTTGGTCGCTGGCCTGCCGTTCATCGCGCCGCTCTTCATCAGCTTGCCCGAACATGAAACGCCCGCCTTTACCGCCATCGCGGTTTCCTTGGCGGTGTTTGTCTTGGGCGCACTTGCCGGGTTCGTCCTTTACCGCGGTAAGGCAAAAGATCCGATCCGCATTCCGTTGTTCGAGAATCGCTTTTACATCGACGGTTTCTACGACCGGTTGGTCGGCTGGACGCAGGACGCCTTGGCCGCCTTGTCTGGTTTCGTGGACCGCTGGATCATTGATGGCGGCATCATCCGCGGGCTGGGCGGCCTCACATGGGGAACCGGGTTCGCCCTGCGTTTCCTGCAGATCGGCAATCTCCAGGCGTACACCTTCCTTTTTGGGTTCGGCGTCGTGCTGCTCCTCTACTTGGTCCTTTTCGCCTCATGAACGTCTTGGTCCACCTTACTTACTTGGCGCCGCTGCTCGGCGGTTTGGCCATTCTGGCCGGCCTCAACGCCCGGCAGACGGCGATTGGTGCAGCGACGCTGGCGCTGGTTTCGGCCATCGCCGTGTTTGCCGGGTACGACCACGTCGCAGGCGGCTACCAATTTTTGCAGGGCGTGCCGTTGTTTCGGGCGTGGGACCTCAAGTTCCTGGTGGGCGTCGACGGACTGAGCGCGACGCTGCTCCTGCTCACCACGACCGTCGGGTTGGCCGCGGTCTGGTCGTCTGCCCCCGCAACTTCCGACGTGGGTCGCACCTATTACGCGTGCATCCTGTTCATCGCGGCCGGCGCTGCGGGCGCGTTCGCTTCGCTCGACCTTTTCTTCTTTTACGCCTTCCACGAGCTCGCCCTGATCCCGACTTTCCTGATGATCGGCATTTGGGGATCGGGCAACCGCCAAGCCGCCGCCTGGAAGATCACGATCTACCTTTCGATTGGCAGCATCATCCTGTTGGTCGGCCTACTAGGTTTGTACCTCTTACCCCCGCCGGAGCAGCGGACGTTCGACATCCCGAAGATGCAAGCGCTGGCAGCCTCCGGCGTGTTTGCTGGCCCAGGTTCCCGCACGATCTACCTTTTGCTGCTGGTTGGTTTTGGCACGCTGGTGTCATTGTTCCCGTTCCACACCTGGGCGCCGCAGGCCTACGCTTCCGCCCCGGTGCCGGTGGCGATGCTACACGCAGGCGTGTTGAAGAAGTTTGGGTTGTATGGCTTGTTGCGGGTCGCCTTGCCCCTGATGCCGGAAGCCGCTCAGCACTGGACCGGGCTGCTGTTGGTCTTGCTGGCGTGCAACATCCTGTTCGTCGGCTTGGCCACGATCGCGCAAAAGCAGTTGGATCTCACCCTTGGCTATTCCAGCGTGATGCACATGGGGTACATCTTTCTGGGCTTAGCCAGCTTCAACCTCATCGGGCTCAACGGGGCTGCCTTGCTCATGCTCGCGCACGGTCTCTCCATTGCCGCCCTGTTCGCGGTGAGCGGCGAGGTTCGGCGTCAGACCGGCACCCTCGACTACCGCGACTTGGGTGGCTTGGCCAAAAACATGCCTACGCTGAGTTTCCTGTTCGGGTTGGCGATGTTTGCCTCCATCGGACTGCCAGGGTTTGCCAACTTCGCCTCTGAACTGCTGGTCTTCTTCGGTGCGTTCCGGAATGGTGCGCCGAATGCGGGTTTCAATGGTTTCCAAATCGTCGGCACGATCGCCCTCTGGGGCGTGGTGATTTCGGCAGTCTACATGCTCCGCGCATACCGAGCGGTGTTTTTGGGGGAACGCACGGCCCGTTGGCAGGGCTTGAAAGATCTGCCGCTCTCGCTGAGTTGGCCGGTGGCCCTGCTCGTGGCCGGGTTGTTGTTTTTCGGTTTTCTGCCGCAAACCGCCCTGCGTGCCCTTGAGCCAACGGTGCGGGCCTTTGTGAAATGACCGGTATGGCTCCTTACCTCGTTGAAATCCTGGTTTTGATCCTAGGGTTGGCCTTGTTGATCGGGGAGGCCTTCTTCGAGACAGGTCGAAAACGGAGCACGCTCGCCATGGCGGGGGTAGTCGGCCTGGGGATCGTGTTCCTCATCCTGCAGTTTGCGCCTTTAGCTCCATCGGATTTACCGGCGTATGTGGCTGACGCGCCTGCGCTTTTCTTTAAAAAGTTTGTGGTGTTGACGACGATGGTCGTCCTCATCATGTCGTTGGATTATGCCGGGACGATCCGGCGTTACCTGCCGAGCGACACGCCCGAGGCCGGTCTGGGTGAATACTATTCTTTGCCGGTGCTGACTTGCGCCGGCTTGATGTGGATGGCGTCGGCAGCCGATTTCATCCTTATTTTCGTTTCGTTGGAGCTGGTCACCATCTCGTTTTATATTCTGGTGGCTTACATGAGGCGCAACGCCGCGTCGCTGGAAGCCGGAGTCAAGTACCTGATTCTTAGCGCCTTGTCGGCGGGTTTCATGATCTACGGCATCACCTGGATCTACGGCATCACCCGCCAAACCAACCTCGCGGCAATCGGACAGGTCCTGCCAAGCATCGCTCCGGAAAACCAGCCCGGCCTTTTGTTTGGCGCGCTGCTGGTGCTGGTCGGGTTGGGTTTCAAGATCGCGGCGGCACCGTTTCAGTTCTGGGTTCCGGACGTTTACCAAGGTGCGCCCACACCCACCACGGCCTTTTTATCCGTCGGCTCAAAAGCCGCTGGATTCATCGTGTTGCTCCGGGTCGTGCAAGCCTTGCAGTCGTTGCCGGCGGTCGGCAACCGGGTGGTACTCGCGCTGGTGTTGCTGGCAGCGGCGACCCTCATTTACGGGAATCTCGCGGCCTTGCCGCAGACCAACTTCAAAAGGCTCCTCGCCTACTCAAGCATCGGCCACGCCGGCTATCTGCTGATGGCCGTCGCCAGCGTGGGCGTTCAGGATGCCGGCCGTGCCGTCGTTGTGTATCTCGCGGCTTACTTGCTGATGACGTTGCTCTCTTTCCTGATCCTGGTGAACGTCGCGAACCATTCCGAAGGAGACGACATCGCCGATTTCAACGGCCTCGGGCGCCGTTCGCCGTTCCTGGCGTTCAGCCTGCTGGTTTCCATGATGTCGCTTGCCGGCGTACCGCTCACGGCCGGGTTCCTGGGAAAGTTCTTGGTGTTCAAAGTGGCGTTCGAATCGCAGCAATTTCTGCTGCTCTTTTTGGGCATCGTGACGGTGGGTTGCGGCTTCTACTACTACCTCAAGGTGGTACGGGCGATGTATTGGCAGGCATCATCGGGTGAGGCTTCGGCGATCAGCCTTTCGCCCCTGTCGACGGCTACCATCGCGATCCTGCTCGTGCTCATCTTTGCCTTGGGCATCTTCCCGCAACTTGGCCTCGGGTTGATGAAGTGAGGGGCTAACTTTTAGGGGAGCACGGATGCAGCCGGTGGGGCGGTTTGAGCCGGCGGAAACCAGGGTTCGGCCGGAGGATGGAAGGCGTGTGCCCCATCGAAGACGGCGTCGCCTCAGACAAAACCGGGCGAGCTCCTAGGATTGTTCTCGCCCGGCTCAAACCGCCCGGCGGCCGTCTAAACCAAAAGTTGGCGCCGCTTCAGCCGGCCGGGTTTTCGCCCCACCGGTTCTAACGTAAAGTCCGCTCCGCCCCAAAGTCGGCAGCCGGAAACACCATACCTCTTCCCCAACTCAAGATTGCCAAGCGGAGGTTCCAAAGGCACCTTTGCCGTTCCCGATCATGCTAGAATCAATCCGTAAGCGGCAACGCACGTTCCTTATGATCATCACGGTCATCACGATCGTGGCGTTCGCGTGGTTCTATAACCCGGCCACGTCCCGGCGCGCGCCAGGCACTGGCCAACTGGGACGGGTGAACGGCCATCCGGTGACCGTCGAGGACGTGCAACGCATCGAGCGCACCCTCAACGTGGCCCTGCAGCTCGGGTTATACGACCTGCCCAGCCAACTCGCCACGGATGGCCGGGGCCGGGAGGAACAGGTCGTCAGCTACGTTTGGAATCTTTTCATCTTGCGGGATGCCGCGAAGCGGCTGCAGCTCGACCCGACGCCCGACGCCGTCAAAGAGGCCGAGAAAAAGCTGCCGCCATTGCAGACAGACGGCAAGTTCGACGGCGCGAAGTACCAGAAAATGGTCGACACGCTTAAGAACGGGGGGTTGAGCGCGTCCGACATTGACGAAGTCGTCACCGACAACCTGCGCCTGCAGAACCTAAACGCGCTGCTGCGCCCGGTAAGCCAACTTCCCGACTCGATGTTCAGACACGAATATGAGTTCGCCAACGACCAGATGCACTTGGCGGCCGTCCCTTTCGCCCGAGCCGATTTTGAAAAAGACGTCCAGGTCTCCGACGACGAGGTGAAGAAGTATTACGACGAGCAGAAGGATCATCTGCAATCGCCTGAACGCCGGAAGGTGGCGCTCGTGTCGTTCGCGTTGCGGGACGACCAGAAAAACCTCACCGGCCAGGAGCGTACCACTGCCATCAAACCGTTGGCGGAAGCGGCCGAGGCGTTCATGCAACCCGTCCTCGACAAGCCCGACGATTTTGACAAGGTGGCGGCGCAAAAGGGCGTCCCGGTCCAACAGACCGGCCTCTTCACAGCGGCTCAGCCGGACCCGCTCGTGGCAGGCGACCCGGCGATTTCACGGCAGGCGTTCAGCTTGACGAAAGAAAACCCGGTGAGCGACATCGTGCAGGGCGCAAACGGTTTCTACGCGCTCAAACTGCTGGAGGTCGAACCCAGCCAGCCGCTCACGCTGGAACAGGCGAAGGACAAGATCGTGGCTGCCCTAAAGCAGGAGAAGGTCACCGCCGCTTTGGAAGCCAAGGCCAAAGAAGCTCGGGAGAAGATCGATGAAGGCATGAAGGGCGGTCTGGGGTTCGTCGATGCCGCCCAAAAAGCGGGTTACCAGGTCGAAACGCCCGAGCCGTTCGCGTTGACCGAGGCTAAGCCTACCGATCGCGTGGCGCGGCTGCTTGAGCAGAATGCCGTGGAACTCGAACCCGGCGAAACCTCCAAGCTTTTGCAGGACACCGAGGGCGGCATGTTGGTGCACCTGATTCGCCGCGATCCGGTCGACGAGAAAAAGTACGCCGAGGAGAAAAGCCGCATTTACCCTTCAGCCAACGAGCGGTTCTCCAGCGGGATCGTTCGCGAATGGTTGAAAGTAGAGCAGGTCAAAGCCGGCCGGCCGCCCATTTAGGCTGCGCCATCGCAAATCGCCCATCGCAATAGCAAAACGGAAAGAACGCGGGCGGCTGAGGTCATGACCTGGCGCTCTCTACGCCGCGGTACTCAATCTTGGCAATCACGCGCGATCTTGCGCAATCCTGGCAATCTCCTCTCCCCGCCCCCATGGACGAAATCCCGACTTCCATCGACAACCTCTTTGACGATGCCAACGGCGATCTGGCCGTGGGCGAACTCGACGCCGCCGTCGAAAAGTACCGGCGGTGCGTCGAAACCGAACCGGCGTTCTTTGACGGTTGGCACGCGCTCGGCATGGCGTTGATGAAAAGCGGGCATTACCCGGAGGCGATCGAAGCCGGCCTCAAAGCTACGGAACTCCGGCCCAACGATCAGCTGGCTTGGTCCAGCTTGTCATTGTTCTACGTGCGCAACGGCCAAATCAAGGATGCCGAAGCTGCCGGCGGCAAAGCCCGGATCCTCTCCTGGGGCGGCAAGATCAAGAAGGATTGAAGGGCCAAACCTCGACGATGGCCCGACGCCAAAGGCCAACCCCGAAGCGCCAAATGTTAAACGTTCGAGCCCAAACGTGAAGTACTTCATCACCACCGCCATCGACTACACCAACAGCGGGCCGCACATTGGGCACGCCTACGAAAAAGTGCTTGCGGACGTCATCGCGCGCTATCGCCGCGTGGTCGAGCCCGAAGGTGTTTTTTTCCTGACCGGGGTGGACCAGCACGGTCAAAAGGTGCAGGGGGCGGCCCGCCAACGGGGTATTGAACCCCGGGAATTCGCGCAGGCCAACACCGACGAATTCCTGCGCCTTTGGGACTTGCTCCAGATCAAGAAGGATGGTTGGGCCGCCACCACCGATCCTCGGCACGTACGCGCGGTCCAAACTGTCCTCCAATCCCTTTACGAAAAGGACGAACTCTACAAAGCCACGTACGCCGGCCATTACAGCGTGCGCCAGGAACAGTTTCTTACGGACAAAGAGCGCAACGCCGACGGAGAATTCGGCCCCGAATGGGGTGAGGTCACCTACTTGGAGGAGGAGAACTGGTACTTCCGGTTGGGCAAGCACAAGGATTGGCTTCGCACTTACGTCGAGGCGCACCCGGAGTTCGTCTGGCCGGCGTTTCGACACACCGAATTGCTGAACGCGATCGACCGGCTCGCCGGCGACCTCTGCGTCTCCCGCCCGAAAGAACGCCTCTCGTGGGGCATCGAGTTTCCCTTCGATCCCGATTACGTCACCTACGTCTGGTTTGATGCCCTCCTGAACTACGTCACCTTTGCCGGCTACGGGGCGGAACCGGGCTCCGGCCTACCCGACTTTTCCCAACTCTGGCCGTGCCAGGCACACGTCATCGGCAAAGACATCATGATCCCGGCCCACGGCATCTACTGGCCGATCATGCTGCACGCCATGGGGTTCCCCGACGACGCCATGCCCAAGCTCCTGGTACACGGTTTTTTGAACGTGGGGGGCGCCAAGATGAGCAAAAGCCTCGGCAACGTGATCGATCCTTTCGACCTCGTGGCCCGCTACGGCGTGGACGCACTTCGTTACTACCTCATGCGCGAGGTCGCCAGCGGCCAGGACGGCGACGTAAGCGTGGAGCGCCTGGTGGTCCGTTACAACGACGATCTGGCCAACGACCTCGGCAACCTCGTCAACCGTTCTTTGAACATGGCGGCCCGCTACCGGCAAAGCCGGTTGACCTACCCGACCGAGGTGGCGGCCGATGCCGACGTTGACGCGCTGCGCGATTTCGCCGGTGAGACGCTCCGGCGTTACCATGATGCCTTCGGGCAACACGCGGTTCACGCCGCGTTGGAGGCCGTTTGGGAACTCGTCCGCGAAGCCAATGGTTTGGTGGAACGCAAGGCGCCTTGGAAGCTGGCCAAAGATCCCAGCCGCGCCGCGGAACTTGACGCGACGCTCTACGCCTTGGCCGAAACGTGCCGGCTTCTGGCCAAATTGGTCGAACCGATCGTGCCGAGTGCCTCCGCCAGGATTCTCACGCAACTCCAGGCGGAGCCGGTCACCGGCCTCAGCTGGGGCAAACTGCCGGACGGCCACACCCTAGGCACGCCCAGCCCGGTGTTTCCGCGGGTCGAGGTGCCGGCCGCGGACACTGCGGCACCTCGCTAGGTCTCGCGCCGCCAAACCGCCCCCACCCCCTTCCCCGCCGTGCCGGAAAC